>JAKIXL010000120.1 GCA_022709105.1 Thermoplasmatota archaeon
CCTCTACGGCCCCCTCCAGCCCTCTTACCGGTACGGCATCGTAGGCGAAGTGCGCCCGTCCGCTTGGCAGCGCGAACGAGGACTCCGCCTCTTGGGGCGCATCGTTCTCGAAGGCGCGCAGCACGACCTCCTCGTAGTCCCTGGCCACGCCCTCGGGAAGCGGAAGGTCCTGGAACCGTCTGCCCTCCATGGCTTCGCTTACCATTCCGAAGTACATTGCAGCGCTGGGGCTGGCGAAGCGTATCCGAAGATGCCTGTCGACAAGGAATATGAAGCTCGTGGTCCCCGACAGAACGGTCAAGAGGTCGAGCCTATCGGGCCGCTCGTCCGTCAGCCGGTTCTTCTGCTCCATCATCGGTCCTCACCATATCTAGCGGGGCATAAGGTAAATCAAGCTTTCATCGAACAGGCGGTCTCGGAGCAAGGCGGTTCGGACATGCCGCTCTCAGGTCATCGGAACGTCCGACGTCAGCCTGCGGTCCAATGGCCCCGCTGCGTCCGACAAGATGTCCGAAATAGAGATCGAGCTCAGAGGCCAGATCAAAATGGAACCGCTCCAACGGCGGAGCTGTGACATTGTATGCCTTTAGTTATTATTATAAACAGGTCGATGCAATTTGAAGTGGAGAGGAACAGGAGAACTTCCCCTTGGTCTAGGTTCAACGACCGCCGACAATCTCCTGCCCTCGGCCTACGGGAGGAAGGGATGATGGTTCGCGCAGAGAGGTCACACTTCATTCCTCCCGCAAGGCCATCAAGGGCCTCCGGGGACCGGGCGTAGACACGTCTCTCTTTCTTTCTCATTGACCAATGCTGGATCATTGGCATGGACATAACGGTCGATGATCGCCCCGGAGCGGTCATTCCTCGATAATATCCGCAACAACGAACGTGCATTCCAGACCTTTCCGGGTGGAAGGAACATATTGCGGGGACCATCGAGATCTTGGACGAAGGGCCGCATCTTGGTCACGTCGCCCGGTTCTCAATGCCCGATCGAGGAATGGACGCTCTCGTCGGTCATCGAACATGGCCGGTCCTGAGGAACCAATGCGCCGGCCGCCGCATGGCCCCATGCGCGGTTGCGGGCAAAGCGGTCCAAAAGGGGACGATGACGGACCGCTGTTGGTACCTCGAAATAATCTGAGCCCCGCTTGACGCACAAAAACAGCGGCCAGACGGAGCTGGGTGAAGGATATCCATAAGGATAATTATAATGAGTAATCAGATATATATAATCCGAGAAAGAATATCAATAACGGCGTTTCAGGTGAGCGATGAAGGGCGCGGGGAGAGCATCGACCGGAACGAGGCTGCCGGCTACCTCATAGCGAGGGCGATGGCCGCCGAGGTCTTCGGGAACAGGGAGCGGCGCAAAGCGTTCGCTGAAGCGGCCCGCATCATAATGAACATGCCATCAAAGCACCTTGATCACGTTCCGAAGACCGATGAGGGAAAGATGAGCGGTAAGTGCCTGAGATGATCAAGCGCTGTGCCGATATGCATCTGAGATGTCACGGGTTGAAATATCTACGGGAAAACAATCTACCAGGCGGTTGCATCGCCGACCGCCGCTCATCATCTAGACACCATGCTCGAGCGGCCCATGGGGCCTGATAACGATGGATATTGTTTGACATGGTCCCTCAATGCCCATTTCTGCCTTACGATGGACGGAGAAGCGTCTTCGATCCGAAGACCTCTTCTTCCACCGCCTGCAGAACATGAAGCATCCTAGAGGTAGTTCCGAAGCTACCTATCGAAGCAGGTTCCCCCTCGGTGAAGTAGCTGCCCTCCCTGTTCAAGGAGGGAAAAGAATTGATGGATGAGAGGACGTCAAGCCGGCGGCCCGGCGCGGAAAAAGGCCGAACAGGTCTGTAAGGTTAGTGAGGCGCCATCGTGAACGAAGAAGTACACTCAGACCAAGAAGCTGGAGATGATCCATAACAACGAGTAACTCTCGGTGGTCAACGCGATCACGATGTTCATCACTATCAAGGTGGCCAGAACAGGAATGAACTTCCTGGCCCGTTGAGGGTGCTTTTCTATAAGTTTCCTATTCTTAAGTTCCAGTTCGATCTCTTCCTGGACCCTTTTCGAAGATCTTCCACCTCGTCAGGAAGAGGGGCATCGGCCTTGCTTGATCCCGCCTCCCTCGTGGTCCCTATTGATCCGTTCGATTGGATAACGAGTCCCCTGTGGCCAGATGTAAGTTGACCACGTTCACATCAGAGGAACAAATATTTCATTCATTTTTTTTTGTCAATGGCCAATAGATCATCATTGGCGACACGATATGGGTGAGGGCGTCTAGCCCTAATGGACCGTTCAGGGCGATGGCCCGGCATCGCCCGCAGCTTATAGTTAAGTGAGCTACAAACCGCTGCCGAACAAGCTGAAAACTCCCTCTCCGACGAGGGAAGGACCTTCCCCGCACGGGGAAGGGCGTGACAAAAACCCTTGTCACAAACGGCATGAGTTTATGAAAGTGGTGGGCCCGAAGAGATTAGGGCCCATGAAAAACGCTGGCTACCCCCGTTTGCGACATGAATTTTTGTCATCTTTCGCCACCCCGAATCAGGCCGAAAACAGCCCCTCTAACGGGGAGGAAGGGAGCCCCTCGAGCACGTCGCACGAAGAGCTACAAAACAGGCTGCAAACCGTTTACGCGAACAGCAGGCGTTGGGGCGTTGAGAACCGCAGGCTCCGGGAGTCGATCGCCCGGGGAGACATCGTTGTAGTGCACGAGGAGCGGGAGCTCTGCCTAGCGGACCAGGGGGCGTGAGAGCGCGGTCAAGGAGAGATGCGCCTAGAGAAGTGCATGGGCAGGGAAGCACGCTAGGAGCCAACCCGCGTGACCCTCCCATGCTGGACGCAAAAATGGAGGCAACCACTCGTGCAATCCAGCAGTGCTCAACATTCTCATTGCATATTATCGTTTTCACCGTCCTATCGAACGATAGGACCAGCTGCCGCGAACCTCGGAACGGAGTGAGGGTTACATCATGCCAGCGTCGGAGGGTTACAATTCTGCAAGATCCGATGTAACCCTTGCTAGCCCCTCCCCTCGCAGCTCTCGAGGAAAGGGTCCTCGGGAGACCGTGCGGGACAAGATCCTCAAGGTCCTGCGGGCCGAGGCCGCGTCCCGGTCGCCCGTAGGCCTCAATCCCAAGATCATCACAGCCAGGATACCCAAGGACGCCGAGGGTAAGAAGCCCTCCGTAGGGTCGGTAAAGGGTACCCTTTCCAGGATGCTCGACGAGCGTTCCATCCTCAAGGACCACGACGGTTACAAGATCGTACCCGGTTCCTTCGAGGCTGCCATCAACGTCTCTCTGGAGCGCGAGATCGCCGTCGAGAACCTGCCCAGGGTCCACGACGTGCAGCTCATGTTCCGCCGGGAGGACGTTCTCAAGGTGACCGCGAAGAACAACGATCTAGCGGTTACATTGAGAAGGTTAGCCACCCAGATCGAATACTCGAACGAGGACAGGCCCCCAGCATCCAAAAAGTCAGACAAGCCTTTTATAGACGGATACAAAAGAACGGGGTGCCTGTACCCCTCCCCCCTTGCCGACCCTGCGGCCCCTGGCCAGGCACACAATGCAGGGGGCTCGGTGGGCATCGACCTCATCGACCGGATCTTCAACCCTCTCGACCCCCTCTCAATCATCCAACTGTTCTACAAGCCGGAGAGGGCCAAGGCCGACGAGGGCCGCCCGCGGAACCGGCGCAAGTACCTCCTGGACGGCGGGTTCCGGGAGAAGTAACACACCCCGAAAAGCGACATCATCTTACACTTCTACTGGTCGGGCAACCTCACCATCACCATATCCTGCTCGGAGACGCCGATGGGCGCGGCCGAGTTCCACGGCGCTTTGTGCAAGATCGACGGGATCTTCGAAGCTCGAACTGGCCTATCGTGGTGGGACATCCAGGACTTCATCTTCGTCCACATGGTGCACGTCGGGACGGACTCCGAGGTCAAGCAGGAGCTCGCCGGCGTCTACGACATGTGCTGGACGTCCAAGCAGGTCGACGGTACGCTTGAGCGCGTCTATCGCAAGGTCTTCCCCAATGGCGAGACCAAGATCCGCCACGAGGTCTGCCACCAGGACGGCAACATCGAGGAGCATCCCGTCAGCGACCTGCAGAGGATGCTGGACAGCGTGGTCCAAGGCGGGCCGAGCATCGCCAATCTTAACGCCTCGACCTACGTGAACATCAAGGAGACCAGGAAGCTGCAGGACATGATGGGCAAGCTGGTCGGCCGGGTCGCCGGGCACGACCAGGCGATTGCCCAGATTGTCACCCTTTTTGGAAAGTACCAGGAGCAGTCAGCTCGGGAGAGGGATCAGATGGCCCAGCTCCTCAAGGCGCTCGCCGCCCAGGTGGGGGTCGATTCCTCGGTCTCGAGCCTCGGCGAGTTCCACACTTATTCTCCAAGGTCCCATAGCGCGGGGTCTTTGCGATCGATTAGCCGAGGGGGCAACCCAGCCAAGGGCCCCCCTCGAGGAAAAGGTGGAGGCAACCACGGATGACGGACGAGCAGACCGACGAGATCATGATAGGGCTCCTTATGAGCCCGGTCGAGCGGGTGAGGTGGGACGATGGGGCCAAGACTAGAGGCTACGACGCCAGGATGCAGAGGCTCTACACTCTGGCGTTGGACCAGGAGAACGACCTGCGCGACGCCAGGGAGCTCCTGAGTAGGATCGAGAGAATGGTCAGTAAGAGGCGGCCGCGATGAGGCTGACGGTCGAGGATCTGGACCACCTTTACGGCACCGAGGCCCTGGAGGTGTTCCGGCGCTCGAGGCAGGGGCACTACTCCGATTTCCC
>JAKIXL010000121.1:0-1590 GCA_022709105.1 Thermoplasmatota archaeon
CTCCTAGACCTACGTGGCGGATGGCTTGACGATCACCCCGCGAGAGCATCGACTGGAGGCGAGGCGATGAAAAGCATTGACTTCTACGGCCTGAGGAGATCTAGGCCAGGAACATGGAGATCATCACATCGGAGCTTAACGGACGCACCTGGCCGGAGCCTGAGTTCTCCATAATCAAGAGATGCATACATACCTCGGCCGATTTCGATTACGCCGACAATCTGATGTTCTAGGAGAACGCCACGACCATTGGGATCGAAACGTTGAGGAACGGGGCCCATATATTCACCGACACGAAGATGGCCGCCGCGGGGATCAACCGTAAGAGGTTGAGCGAGTACGGCGCGGCGGTCAACTGCACCATATCCGACGGCGACGTGATAGAGGAGGTCGAGGAGCGAGGGTGCATGCGCGCCCAGGTCCGCATGGAGCGGGGGGGCAGGCTCAAGGGGGACCTCATATTCGCGATAGGAACGCCCCGACCGCACTGATCGCCCTGTATAGCCTCATAGGCAAGGGAGCGATCAGGCATAGACCGATCATCGGAACGCCGGTGGGGTTCGTGAACGTGGTGGAGTCCAAGGGGTTCATAACCCGAGCCGGGGTCCCCTACATCATTCCGAGGGGAAGGAAGTGCGGGAGCAACATCGCCGCCGCCATCTGCAACGCGTTGCTGTACAGCAAGATCTGAGACCGGCCGTCAGCAGTCGCGGTCCATCACCGAGCGGATGCCGTTGGCAAGAGAGTCCTGGTTCAGGTCCCGGAGGGTGAAATAATCTGCGTTCAGCTTCTCGGCCAGTCTGATGGCGTTGTCGAACCGCGGCCGTCCCGTCCCGGCATCCACCACTACCCAGGCGACCCCCGGGACCGTGATGCTCTCGGCGATCCCCTGGACCTCCTCGTTGGCGTTCGAACCCGCGACGAGAGGGACGTTGGCCCTTCCGTCTGTTACCAGCACGATGAAGCAGCGCTGCCCCGGATGAGCCCTGGAATATGAGGTCATGAACCTGCCCGCTTCGACCATCGCGTGCGCCAACGGCGTCTTACCTCCGGTCGGCAGCTCCTCCAGTCTCCGATATGCGTACTCGACCGATTTGGTGGGAGGGAGCATCAGTTCGGCCGAGTCCCTCCTGAAGGCCATCATCCCGATGTGATCGCGACGGATGTAGCTGTCCTTGAGCATGGAGAGGATCGTTCCTTTCACGGTCACCATCCTCTTCTTAATCCCCAGGGAGCCGCTGGCGTCAACCAGGAAGAGGATCGTGCAGCCACAGCGCCGTTCCCTGACCTTCTCTCGAAGGTCCTGCCTCTCGATCGCGACGGCTAGGCCGTTCTTGCATCTTGTCCTTTGGAAGGGCGCGGCGGCGCGGATGGTGGCATCGAAGGCGACATCCCCTCGAGCCTTAGCGGCCATCCTCGAACGTATATATCTGCCGCTCCCGTGCCCGTATTCTATGATCTTCCTCCTGCCTTTTCGGCTGTGGCCCATCTTCGCCAGAACGTCACATTTGCCGAGGTAATCGGCCACTTGGAACGTGTCGCCGGCCTCGAACAGCATGTCCTCCCGAGGCCGAGCCGCTCGATCTGGCC
>JAKIXL010000121.1:1600-4505 GCA_022709105.1 Thermoplasmatota archaeon
TCCCGACCCTCGGATCCTTCGTCGCCGTCATCTCGCGGATCGTTGCGGTCCTGCCCCTCGGGATCCGGGTCCTGCCGGCCCCCATCGTCCTCCTTTCCCCCCTCGCGCGGCCGTTCCTCCTCCTCGTCCGGCCGGGGCGGCGGGTCACGGTTCCGCCTATGCAAGAGGCATGATCTCGCAGCCTCCTCGACATCCCTTCGGGAGACCTCGTCCCTGCCGTCCAATGCGGCGAGCGCCCTTGAGGCATGTGCCATTGCAATGCCTCCCCTGTGGCCCTCGGCCCCGACCTCGGTGCACAGCTCCACGATCGTCCGAAGAGCCCCGTCCCCGATGGAGACGTGGGGGAGAAGCCCCCTTGCTACGTCTATGCGCCTTATCAATTCGTCCTCTTCGTCCCGATAACGAGCAGTGAAACGGGCGGGGTCGTCCAGGAAGGATTCGTTCCTTCTCAGGACCTCTTCCCGCTCTCCGAGATCTTCAGGGGGGACCGTATAAGCGCACAGGTCGAAACGGTCCATGGTGCTTCTGTTGAGCTCCGCTTCGTCCGGATTCATAGATGCGATGAGCAAGGTGTCGCAGGAGCGCCGGGATGAGATCCCCTCTCGCTCCAGGATCAGTTCTCCCGTGGACACGACGTCCATTATGGACACGAGGAGGCGATTGTCCAGAAGATTGACGTCGTCGACGTAGCATATGTTGCCGTCCGCTCTGCTCAATATCCCCGGCATCTCCCTGGCCACGCCCTCCGCCATTGTGGCCTGGAAGTCCATCCCCCCGAACAGTTGCTCCTCAGTGATGTTTAGCGGGATGTTGATCAGGCGCCTCCCTGAGAGCCGCCCGGCCATGGAACGGGCGAGGACGGTCTTGGCGGTACCCGAGGCCCCCATGATCAGCACGCTCTTGATGGATGGGTTGACAAGGGCGCAGAGCAATGCCTTCTTTGATCCCTCCATCCCCTGGATGGCAGGGAACGGGTATGCTATTGGCGCATCTACATCGTATGAAGACATTTCGCCAATTCCTCCGCGTTGAGGCTGGAGTCCTCGAATGGCCGCCGCCTCATGCGGTGCGATAGGACAAGATCGGAGACGGCTACGATGTCCTCCCTCACCACCTCGGACCTTCCTTCCAGTGCCGCGTTGGCCTTGGCGGCCTTCATGAGGGTGATGTCCGCCCTATGACTGGTGATGCCGAAATGGGTGGTCAGCCTGACCACCATCTGCAGGGCCTCATCATCCGTTCGGACACGTCTCAGGCAGTTCTGCGCAGCGACCACCTTCCTTGCCAGAGCGTCCATTTCCTCCCGGCAGCTGTCGATGTACGCCTCGGGTTCCTGATCGAACGCCAGCCGGCGCCGGATTATCTCCATCTTGTCCTCCCTGCTGGCCTCGCCTTTCACCTCCACCGTCAATCCGAAGCGATCCAGCAATTGGGGCCGAAGGTCCCCCTCTTCCGGATTCATCGTTCCGGTAAGGATGAATCGAGAGGGATGCGAGAATGATACGCCCTCTCGCTCTACATAGTTCACGCCCATTGCTGCCGAGTCCAGTAGCAGATCGACGAGATGATCGTCCAGCAGATTCACCTCGTCGACGTACAGTAGATTGCCGTTCGCCTGCGCCAGGATCCCCGGCTCGAATTTCTTCTCGCCGAACTTTATCGCGTGCTCGATGTCCAACGTTCCGACCACCCGATCCTCCGTGGCGCTCAGGGGTAGCTCGACCACTCGCATCCGGACGGTCTCCGGAGGAATCGCCTCGCCCTTCGCCATGCGCTCTTGGCAGGTGGAGCATGCTTTCCCGGGGGAGGCGTGATCGCATCCGAATGAACATCCTTTCATTACGATGCGTTCGGGAAGCAACTGGGCCAGGGACCTCACCGCGGTCGATTTAGCGGTCCCTTTCTCTCCTTTGATCAGCACCCCGCCGATGCTCGGATCAATGACGTTCAGTAGCAACGCCCTCTTCATCTTTTCCTGACCCACTATGCTCGTGAAAGGGAATGTAGTCCGGGAGCCGCTCATGACATCATCTCGAATCCAATTCACTGTTCGAATTGGAGGTATAATCCAACTAACCGTTATGTCCGTTGTGATATAATAGATGTCACCATACTCAGCGCCTAGGTGACCTCTCGGCAGTACCGGCCGACCTGAGCCCTGGATGCACTCGGTTCATTAGATGCGATTCCGATGCGGCGCCACGGCATCGATCCGCCGACCTCGATCGCGACAGTTCTTCATCCGTTAAAGCCACGGGCCCCCGACCGGTGAAGGGCATGATCAGGGGAACGCGAAATGGATGATGGGCCGGCAATAGGTCGCTCGGCTCGACGAGAGCTGAAATTCTCGGCCAATGTTGGTACTTCCTCGGAATGAAGTCCCGCTCCTTGAGAGCATACCGCTTGTCCGGTGCCTTGAGTCCCAACGCATCGAGAACGACGCGGTTCTTCTTCGCGACCTCGGTCACGAGCCACTCGTCCCCGAGGCCGATGGCCATGATATTGTCCAGCGACTGAAGCGTCGCCGCCACGGTCTTGTTGTTCTTCGAAGACCTCAGGCGCTTCGACGCCTCGCACCATAATATCAACGAAACGAACTTGTTGAACAAGCGGCCTCTGGCCGTTCGCGATACGGCCGTTCTCCAGCGATCACCGTCCAGTTAGTTCTTCAGCGCGTAGAACGCCTGTTCGACGAACGCACGGCAGTCATAGCAGGACATCATCGTCTCCCAGTCAACGACGCCGTATGAGAGTATGACGAGCATGTCCTCGCGGTCAACCGCAAATGACAAAGCGTTCCGCTTGCGTTCGATGACCGGCCTGTCATCGTCGACCCTACATTCGATGTACTTGCGATACGGTCCGGCGATCTTCTTCTGCTCGCGAACGGCCGTCCACATATCGA
>JAKIXL010000121.1:4515-4838 GCA_022709105.1 Thermoplasmatota archaeon
GCCAGCTGCGTACGGCGGCGGTCCCCCGCCGCCTTGCCGGCGTCGAAGTACGCGATCGCCTTCATCCGTTGTTCTTCAGAAACCTCGTGGAATCGATCGTCGTCCACGAGCACCATCTCCAGCTCGGCGTCGTCGCCCTCTTCATCATCGTTCCTTTCGTACTTCGGCACTATTGCCACGTCCGCTTCGATAACGGCGTACACGACGCCGTCGTGTATGCGGTCGCTGTCCGGATCGTCCTTGACCTTGACGAGCTGCGACAACAACTCCTTGACAGACCTCGTGCTCTTTCTCGTCGGTATCACGAACCTCAGGCCGGCGTC
>JAKIXL010000122.1 GCA_022709105.1 Thermoplasmatota archaeon
GCGTTCGAGAAGTACATCAATACCTTCCTGAAGGATAACAAAGATGGGATCATTGTATTGAACGGCCTGGATGTGCTGGAGATGTGGAACGGGTTCCGGCCTGTGCTCAACGTTCTGGCAAGGGCCACCGGCAAGGTCAATGAGGATGGCAGCAACTTGATAATAAGTCTGGACCCCCGCAATCATTATCCTCAGAAGCTTGAGATGCTCGAGCACATATCCGACGAGGTCGTGTCCAGTTACGCCTAGAGAGAACGGCCTACCAAACCAACCTTCTTCTTTTTATTATGCATCCTTCTGATATCCATGCGCACCTATGGCTGAACCGCCATTTGGCCAACGATTATATGTCGAATTAAATATACAGTAGCCATGGACCCCCGCCTTTCTGAGATAACGGAGACCTTGGCGGAAGATACCTCCTCCGGCGCATCGGAGATGCATGCATCGATCCTCAACAGTCTGTTATCGATATCGGAGCAGGATCTCTCTGCCATACCGGCCTCGGATTGGGAGGATTTCTCCATCGGCATCTATAAGGCGAGGCCAAGCATCGCACCTGTTTTCAACATCGCCAACACCATCATGCTTATGATGGAACAGGGGAACAAGGGCGCCGGGTCGCTCCGCCAGACGCTGATGGAGTCCATGGAGAGGGAAAGGAAGAGCGCGGCTCGGATCGCTGAGCATGCCTCGCGCATCCTCAAGGGGCGGTGGTTCATGACCACCTCGCACTCCTCAACGGTGGCCCAGGTGCTCAAGAGCATGTCAAAGAACCGGAGACTGAGGGTCAGCGTGGCCGAGTCATCGCCAGGAGGAGAGGGACGTCAGTTCGCAAAACTGCTGGCTGACCAGGGGATGGAGGCCGAGGTAATTTACGATTCAACGGTCTTCGCCCGAATGGAACACCTCGATGGGGCCATCGTAGGGGCGGATTCCGTCACTCCCTTTGGCCTTGTGAACAAGGTCGGGACAAGGGCTCTGGCCGAAGCGGCCAGAGTTCACGACCTGGAGGCCTACGCAGTATGCGGCTGGAGCAAGATCTGCCCGGTCGTCCTGTCAGACCTATCAGTAACGACCAATGGGCTCGGAGTGAGGCTCACAGAGCATGTACAGATGTTCGAGAGCACCCCCTTGGAGCTGTTCTCCCACATCATCACGGACCAAGGCAATCTGTCCTCGGCGGACCTTCGAATGGAACTGAAGGTAAGGAAGGTTGCCAGAGCATGGTACTCCCGAGGCGTGCTGCAAAGGACCGAGTGATCGAAAAGGTCCGAAGAGCTTGCGATCGTCCAATGACCACCGCTGAGCGGTTAAGACCTGTCGTCGCCTCCCTTTTTCCGCCCCCTTGCTAACGGTCTTTGACCATTTGCCCAGGATGGTCTCCGATCGTTGTGTTGTTCGCCATTTTCTTTAATTACCTCTTTGGCCGGTCCACGGTCTTACCTCTTTCCTTGCTGAATAATGAGGGGCGGCGAACGACGGCAGGCAAGGGATTTAGCCCTCCAAACATATTCTTGACCACATGCGGCCGCCTTCGTTCTCGCCAAATGCGATGCTCATTCTGGAGAAGAGATATCTAATGAAGGATGAGAACGGCCAGACCATAGAAACGCCAGAGCAGATGTTCCGTCGTGTAGCATCCAATGTCGCGGCGGTGAACGAGCTGTATGGCGATCGCGGGAACGAAGAGGAGGAGTTCTTCCAGGCGATGCGCTCGTTGGAGTTCCTTCCGAACTCACCGACGCTGATGAACGCCGGCACCAGCATACAGCAGCTATCGGCATGCTTCGTGATACCTGTCGGGGACTCCATAGAGAGCATCTATGATGCGATAAAATACGGGGCGATCGTCCAACAGACAGGGGGCGGGGTCGGTTTCTCCTTCTCCAACCTGCGGCCGGAGGGGGACATCGTCCGTTCAACTGGCGGGGTCGCTTCCGGCCCGGTATCGTTCATGACGGTCTTCGACGCCGCGACCAATTCCATTAAGCAGGGAGGCCGGAGACGAGGAGCGAACATGGGCGTCCTGAGGGTCGACCATCCGGACATCGAGCGGTTCATTGGCGTCAAGGAGGACCTCTCCTCCCTGTCGAACTTCAATCTATCGGTGGCGGTGACCGACGATTTCATGGACCGCGCAGCGCACGGTGAAGGATATGATCTGGTGAACCCTCGCGATGGAACGAAGGTCCGAACGATCTCAGCGTCCTATATCCTAGAAAGGATGGCCACATCTGCCTGGAGGGTCGGAGACCCGGGAGCGTTGTTCATCGACACGGTGAACCGGGACAACCCTACACCAGAACAAGGGAACATAGATGCGACCAACCCTTGTGGGGAAGTGCCTCTGCTGCCGTTCGAGGCCTGCAACCTCGGCTCGGTGAACCTCGACCGCATGGCATCTGATGGAAAAGTGGATTGGGACCATTTGGCGAGAACGGTGGACCTGGGCATCAGGTTCCTGGACAATGTCATCGATGCCAACCGCTTTCCTCTTGTCCAAACCGCCGAGGTCGTTAAGATGAATCGCAAGATAGGTCTCGGAATAATGGGGTTCGCGGACCTTCTGGTAAGGATGGGTCTTCCTTACGGCAGCTCAGCATCACTGCGGTTGGCAGACAAGCTTATGGCCTTCATTCGAGAGAGGGCGGAACGCACCTCGCGGACCATAGCTGAGTCCAGGGGGAGCTTCCCCAGCATCGATGCTTCGATCATCAAAGGGCCACGAAGGAACGCCACCTTGCTCTCCATAGCCCCTACCGGTACGATCAGCTTGATCGCCGGCTGTTCATCTGGGATCGAGCCTTATTACGCCGTTTCCTATTCTCGGCGCGCGCTTGAGGGACAACGCCTGTACGAGGTGCTGCCCCTCTTCAAGGAGGCGGCCAGAAAGGGGGGCTTCCTATCCCCTGAGCTGTTGGAGAAGATAGCTGGCACACGGTCGATCCAGGGCTTGAAGGATGTGCCGTCGGACGTCAGACAGGTCTTTCTTACAGCCCATGATATCCCGCCAGGTGACCAGATAGATATGCAGGCGGCCTTCCAGAGGCATGTCGACAATGCTGTATCCAAGACCATCAACCTCTCTGCTTCTGCAACCTGGGCGGACGTTAGGCACATTTTCATCCATGCGCACCGCAGGGGATGCAAGGGAATTACTGTATATCGAGAGGGGTCGAGACCCGATCAGGTGCTCACCTCAACAAGGAACAGGAGATGCTGCCCGGTATGCGGACGCTTTGTCCATAGCGAGGAGGGGGCGATGCAATGCGATACATGTGGCTGATAATGTTCATATGTGTTCATCAATACGCATAAGTGTTAAATATTTAGCATCCTTTTCCCTTGAGACATGGCAATACACGCTGAAGACAAGGTGATCCTTAACATCGATGACATCCCCCGCAGATGGTACAACATTGCTGCCGACCTGCCAGTGCCTATCCCGCCTCCTCTGAACCCTCAGACCATGGAACCGGCAAGGCCTGAGGAACTTGCGGCGATATTTCCGAAGGCCGCCATCGCCCAGGAGATGTCCACCGAAAGATATATCGACATACCGGAAGAGGTCAGGGATTCGTATCTGATGTTGGGCCGGCCGTCGCCGCTGCAAAGAGCCCGGCGGTTGGAAGCCTTCCTTAAGACCCCGGCCAAGATCTATTTCAAGCGCGAGGACCTCTCTCCTGCTGGGTCGCATAAGCCCAACTCGGCCCTGCCCCAAGCGTATTACAATATGAAGGAAGGGGTGGAGAACCTGACCACGGAAACGGGCGCAGGACAGTGGGGCTCCGCGCTTGCCTTGGCCTGCGCCCATTTCGACATGAACTGCACCGTGTTCATGGTCAGGGTGTCATATGACCAAAAGCCGTTCAGGCGTCTCATCATGGAGACCTACGGGTCCAAGGTGCATTCATCACCCAGCAGCGAGACCGAGTATGGCAGGAAGGTCCTGAAAGAACGCCCCGACCATCCCGGGACGCTGGGGATCGCCATCTCCGAGGCCATCGAGCTTTGCATCCACCAGCCCAACACGAAATACTCTTTGGGCAGTGTGCTCAATCACGTAATGCTGCACCAGACCGTCATCGGCCAGGAGGTCATGCAACAACTGGAACTGATCGACGTTGTTCCCGACTACATGGTCGGCTGCGTGGGCGGAGGGAGCAACTTCGCCGGGTTCAGTTTCCCGATGATCGGGAAGAAGATCAAGGGGAAGATCGATACCGAGTTCATAGCGGTCGAGCCTACCTCGGTCCCTTCCATCACCAAGGGCGAGAACCGGTACGACTTCGGCGACACCGCAGGAATGACCCCTCTGCTGAAGATGTATACCTTGGGCCACGACTTCGTGCCCTCCTCGATACACGCCGGCGGGCTCCGCTACCATGGGATGGCCCCGGCCGTGACCGCGGTGGTCGATCAGGGGTTCGCCCGTGCGGTGTCCTATGAGCAGCTGCAGACGTTCGAAGCCGCGATTATCTTCGCCCGTGCTGAAGGGATAGTCCCTGCACCCGAATCCTCGCATGCCATCAAGGCGGCCATGGACCTGGCGCTCGAGGCCAAGAGGAAGAACGAAGAGAAGACCATAGTGTTCAACCTTTCCGGGCATGGCCTTCTTGACATGGGCGGTTACGCCAAATACCTCAGCGGAGAGATGAACAATGTGCGGTGAAGCGTGAGGCCTGTCCTGCCCCGTTCGCCTTCTCGGAGAGATCGATGGGAGGGCGGTGGGGCACCCTTTCGAACTTTTACGAGATTGGCTTTTTATATATCTAAAACAATCTTGATAACG
>JAKIXL010000123.1 GCA_022709105.1 Thermoplasmatota archaeon
GCTGCCGCCCCAGAACTCCATAAGGTCCTCGGCGCCCGCTCGGTTGCACGCCGCCACCACCATTCCGTTGGCGATGGCGTGGCCCCGCATGACGTTCTCCCAGGCCTGCTGCCAATCCCCCTCCGTCTGCTCGATACCCTCCACCGTGCCGATGGCCGTGGGATAGAATGCCATGTCCGCTCCCTGCAGTGCGGCGCACCTTGCCGCCTCCGGATACCACTGGTCATAGCAGATGAGAGGGGCGATGCGCCCTCTGGAGGTCTCCCCTCTTCGTCGAACACCGGCGTGGTGTTGAAGAGGCTCGTCCCCGAGCGCTCGTACAGCGAGCCGCCGATGAGGACCACCTCCGCATCGCGGGCCGCGGCTGACAGCGCCTCAGCGGTCGGCCCGGGGATGCTCTCGTTATAGACGCTCTCTCGCCTGCGGTCGGCGCCGGTGTCGTACTGCGGAAAGTAAGGGGTGACGAACAGCTCGGGCAGACATACTATCTGGGCACCTTTTCCGGCAGCCTCTCCGATCATCCTCATTGCCTTCCGGAGATTGGTCTCCGGCTCCTGCACCATTCTCATCTGGACGAGCCCGATGGTGACCTCGCGAGCGCTCAAGTGCTGACACCTCGGAGAGCCCTATGAGAGTTCCGCTAATGAACTTGACCATCGGAGCGGTAGGAATGCGGAAGCGCTCATTCGTCGACGCCCGCCGCCTTTAGCCGGTCCAGGGCGTACTGGGCGTTCCTCCGCACGCCATCGTAGCGATCGTCCAGGAGCCTCCTCAGCGGTGCCATTGACGATTGGAAGCCCATGCCCATCCGCTCCGCCAGTCGGCCCAGGGCCCATGCGGCCATTCCCCTGACGCTCGGCGTCGGGTCGCTGAGCAGGCGGTTGAGGCGTTCGATGCTGCCGAGCCCTCCGACCCTCATGCTGGTCAGTTCCCCAATGGCCCACGCGGCGTTCTCTCGGACCTCTGCATCCTCATCGTGGAGCAGGCCGTTCAGCTCTTCTAGTGGCCAGAAGGTGGCCGTCTTGTTCTGCGCCATCTTGGCCATCAACCAGGACGCCCTGCGCCTAGGCCTCACGTCCTGGACGTGAAGGACAGGTATCAGGTAGGTCACCACCCGCGCATCCGCGCATCCGTCCCGGGATCGGCGCTCCAGCTCCTCCAGCGCCCCATCCCTTTCATCGTCCCGCAGCAGGTTCTCCAGCAGGTCCAGCATGTCGTCCCGGTTCATGGCGCCCTACTTCTTGATGATCGGTTTCTCGACAAAGAACTCGCACCCCTCGTAGTCCCGCTCCTTCTCACATATCTCATAGTCCTTCATCTTCATAACATCGTTCCGGATGCGCCTGGCCTTGCAATTGGCGCACCGCCCGTCAACGGCATGCCAAAGGCATCGTTCCTTGATGCCCCGATCCTCCGTGACCATGGACTATCGAATGGCCCCGGGAGATAATAAACGTTGGAGCAGGCCATGTTGTCCGCCGGGTCCCGATAGGTACATGACCAGGCCGCTGCCAATAGAGCGGACGTGCAGAGGAACATGCGGACGTCGCTCTACTTCAACGCTCCCCGGGAGGTGACGCTCTGCCGGGAGGAGGTACCGGACCCCGGGCCAGGTGAAGTGAGGGTGCGTAGCCTAATATCGGCCATCAGTGCCGGCACGGAGATGTTGTTCTACCGCGGCCATGTCAACGAGGGGACGCCCCTTGACACAACCATCCCGACGCTTCGGGAGGGCCTGCGCCGACCGTTCAAGTACGGGTACGCTACCGTGGGGACCGTTGAGCCACTCGGCGATGGCGCTCCGACCGGCTGGGAGGGACGCACCGTGTTCAGCTTCCACAGCCATGAGAGCCTGTTCAACGCCCCTCTGAGCGAGCTCGTTCCAGTGCCTTCAGGCATCAGCGTTGAGGACGCGGTCATGCTGCCGGCGACCGAGACGGCCCTGTCACTGGTCATGGACGCCGCTCCTCTGGTAGGCGAGAGGGCGATCGTGATGGGACAGGGAACGATAGGTCTGCTGACAACGGCAGTGCTCGCGCTACTTCCGCTCTCTCAACTGGTAACCATGGACCTTATGCCGCTGCGAAGGGAAAGGAGCTTGGCCATGGGCGCGGACGCGAGCCTCGATCCCCGCCAGGGGCCATCCGGTCTGATGGAAACGGCCGGTCTGGAGAGCAGGCCAGCGGACCTGGTGATCGAGCTGACCGGAAACCCTGATGCCTTGGAGCTGGCGACCCGCCTGTGCGGCGTGGAAGGGCGGATAATCGTGGGCTCATGGTACGGCAACCATGCGCCCCGTTGCCCGCTGGGAGAGGACTTCCACCGCCGGCGGCTTAGGATCATAAGCAGCCAGGTGAGCACTGTCGGAGGTCCGTTGTCCCCCCGGTGGACCAAGGAGCGCAGGCTTGAGGAGGCCTGGCGGACCGTCGCCCGCCTCAGGCCGTCAAGGCTCATCACTCACCGAATGCCGTTCGGGAAAGCCCCTTCGGCCTATAGGCTGCTCGATGAGAACGCCGGTGACGCGATCCAGGTCATCTTGGAGTATCCGGAGGATTGAGCTTGTACCGGACCGGGCTCAGCTCGAGGCTCCGCTCTCGACACTACCTTCCCCAAGCATCGTCCCGTGAACAAAAGGAACATTCCCATGATTATCTCGTGGAAGTGACAGTTGCCGGCCGGGAACTGGACGGAAAAGGATATCTCATCGACATAGACGAGCTGAAGGCCGCTCTCTCCGTCGTCCTTGAACGGTACGAGGGGCGGTGCCTCAACGAGCTGCCGGAGTTCCATGTCTTGCCGCCGTCCCTGGAGAACCTCTCGCGGGAGGTGCACGATCGCCTCAGGGACCGTCTAGGAAATCCCTCGGTCTCGATCTCGGTCAAGATATGGGAGGACCAGGCAGCATGGGCCGATTACGAGGGAGCGCCGGCATGAGGCTCGGCCTCATGATCTACGGTGGCCTGGACACGCCCACCGGCGGCTACCTCTACGACCGGATGCTGGTCAGGCACCTCCGTTCGAGAGGCGATAACGTCGAGGTCATCTCCATCCCTTCGAGGCCGCCGGTCGCTGGGCTCATCGACAACTTTGACCCTCGGCTCCTGAGGCGGATGCTTGCCATCGACGCTGACGCTATACTGCAGGATGAGCTGAGCCACCCCTCGCTGTGCCTGCTCAATGAGCGGTTCCGCCGTTCCTCGGTCGTACCGATTATCTCCATCGTCCATCATCTAACCTGCTTGGCCGACAGGTGCCCCTCCAATGCTGCGAGACATCGGCTCTTGGAACGCCGCTATCTTCGCTCTGCCGATGGCTTCATCTTCAACAGCTGGGCCACCAGGGCTTCGGTGAGATCATTGGTCCTTGGGGCAGAGGGAGCGGTAGCCCATCCAGGGAAGGAGCACGTATCGCCGGCAGAGCCCCGACCGCCGAGGACAGGACCGCTGCGCGCGCTGTACCTCGGCAACATCCTGCCTCACAAGGGCCTCGACGTCCTGGTCCGCGCCGCCGCCTCCCTGCCCCGGTCCTCGCTCACCCTGGACGTCGTGGGAACCCCCCTGGACCCGGAGTATATGCTATCGGTCGGCCGCCAGGTGGCATCCTCCGGGCTCCAGGAGACAGTGCGGTTCCACGGACACCTCTCCGACCGGGACCGGGACGAGATAATACGTTCATCTGACGTCCTGGTGCTTCCGTCCTATCATGAGGGCTATGGCCTTGTCATCGTGGAGGCCATGGCGGCCGGCCTGCCGGTGATCGCACCGGCCTCCGGCGGGGCGAGGGAGATCGTCTCTCATGGCCGGGAAGGCTTCCTGGCCCGCGGAGGGGATGCGGAAGGCATCGCTTCCTCGCTCGAAGCGCTCCTCGATCCGGCAATAAGGGCGAAGATGTCCGCCCAGGCGCGGAGAAGATACGACGCCCTTCCTGAATGGACCACAGAGATGGAGCGGGCACGGGCCTACATTCTAGGGATAGTACAGGGGAGAGACATCATTATCGCTGGTGAGTCCTGATAACCACGCCCCTATCATAACGAGCTGGCTGGTATTTCTCAGAAAGGACGTGGTTCCGGAAATTAATATTTATCAAATTATATTCTCAGAATCTTATTTAGCTTCTGTTGAAGAAATGTTCAAGTACCCTACGGCCCGGTCTTCGAGAAAGTAATCGCGTGAGGGAATGGTTGATTAATATGAATCGCAAGTTAGCGGTAGCGCTGGCGGTCATCGCCTTGTTGCTGCCCGGAACGATGGTCATACTCGACGCGCCTTCCGCATCGGCCACGGCGCCATATGGCCGGGTCAGCGTGTCGGGCACGAGCATCTTGATCAATGGACAGCCCACGTCGGAGAAGTTCTTCGGCGTGGTGGAGACGACCGCCCTGCAGTGGGCCATCGTCGCGTACATCAACGGTGAGAAGGCCCTCGCAGGGAAGACATCGCACCTCAACGGACCGGACACCTCCAATCAAGGGTACATACCCTACCACGAGACCGCCAAGCAGTTCTGGCATCAGTACTTTGCCATAACTGCCTACTACGACTGCGACCTTGTCAGGATGGGCGCCGGTGACAAGTGGGGATCATCTCTTCAATATGAGGCATGGCTGCACCACCGCGATGCTTACTTCAGCCTCCTGAAGACCATGTGCGAGGAGGCCGAGCAGCATGGTGTATGGTTGTGCTTCGTCATGGCCGGCTCCCAAGAGTACCCGACCTACACATATGGCGGC
>JAKIXL010000124.1 GCA_022709105.1 Thermoplasmatota archaeon
GGAGCTAGCACTTCCATGCTCGGACATTATGATGGCCCGGATAAAACATCTTGTGATGCACTTTGGCATGAGGCCTCCTTGAGATAACAGGGCAAAGGTACGTAGCGTCACTGTAGCGTCAATCAGAATGACCCTCCCTTCCATGAGGAGGCTGGGACCATGAAGATCGGACCTATCCAACTGAGAAAGGCGGCTGGGCCGGCAGAACGGAGAGCCGTCCGGCCGAGCTGCATCGGTAAAAGAGAGCGGGGAGCTCTGATCATAGATTGCCGAGGCTGCCGTCAGAAACAGGACCTGGCCGACCCAAGATGCCTGAAGGGGATCATCAGGATAATGGCCTCGGAAGCGCCGGGCATCCGCGAGATAATTCTTTCCAGAGATTGGGAGATAATTTACGATCAAGATTGCGTTGACGCTCTGTCGGCCATAAGCGATATCGTCAGGTTCGCGAACAGCATACAGTTCCATCAGCCCTTTGAGGATTGTGCGACCTGCCTCTCCAACCCAAGGACGGTAATCGCCAGAATGGTCGACGGCCTCCCCCGCGCCGCTCCTGAGATGGATGCCAGTTTCGCCCGCCCCTCGGGCGGTCATGGGCGAGCCTGCGAACAATGCATACGAACCCTGCGGTCCAACATGGACCATGCCAGGCACTTGCTGGATCTTGCCGAGACGCGCATCAATAAGGCCGCGTTCAAGGTGGTGAGCTCCAATGACCACTAGGGTCATCGTCAGGGGGCCAAGGGCTCCGGTCAGCCAAGAGAGCGGGGCCGAACGGGCATTGGCGAAGCTTCTCCGCGAGCGGGCGGCACGCAGGCCGGGCTTCTCGGGATGCTGGGCCGCAACATCTCTTCCTGGCGGATATGCGGCGATAGACAACTACGATGTAGCGGGTGCCAGAGTAACCATCGCATCTGCCGCTGACGGCGGAGGCATGCTCTACCACGCCGTCCCTTGGGAATATGGCCTTCCAGACAGCTGGATATCGGCACTGTCCAAGGTTATTCGGAGGATCTCCTTCCTTCCGCCTCAGTCCTTGAGCGTATCAAGGGAAGAGCTCAGGTCCCACGTGACCTCGTCCTCCGCCCGTCTGTTCCGCGGCCTATGCTCTGGAAACGGGCTCGATCTGGGAGGTAGCATAGAGGAGCGGGAATGCGCGATAAAGAAGCTCTCGGAGGTCGTGGCCCGTTACACCGTCGGGCTGGGCTTTTTCGAGGTGCTCCTGTCCGATGACCGGATCGAGGATGTCTATGTGGACGCTCCGGCCGAGGAGAACCCTGTTCACGTAACGGTCAATGGGATCTCAGGCATTAATGCGGTATGTCGTTGCCTTACCAACATCACGGTCTCCGAGGATGAGGTCGCCAAGCTCGCCTCCCGCCTCCGGCAGTCCAGCGGCCGACCCTTCTCTGAGGCCTATCCAGTCATGGAGACCGATGTGGAGGGAATGGGGTCCAGGGCCACGATCATCGGGCCGCCTCTCTCCCCTAGCGGTACCGCTGTCGCCCTCAGAAGGCATTCGAGGAGCTCTTGGACGCTGCTCAAGCTCGTCTCTAACGGCTCAATGGACGTCTCGACCGCAGGGCTTCTCTCCTTCCTCATGGACGGCCGCAGCACCATTCTGATCTGTGGCGCCAGGGGCTCCGGGAAATCCTCCTTGTTGTCGGCAATGATGTTCGAATTCCCTATGTCCCAACGCATCCTGTCCATCGAGGACACGCTCGAGCTTCCTACAAGGAGGATGCAATCTTTGGGATACAAGGTCCAATCGATGTTCGTAGAGACAAGGATGGACCAAAGCAACGAGGACGCTGCGGACCAAGCCCTCAGGGTCTCCCTCCGTCTGGGCGAGTCGGCCATTGTCCTGGGCGAGGTGCGGGGCAAGGAGGCTCAGACCTTATATCAGAGCATGAGGGCTGGAAGGGCCGGTTCCTCGGTACTGGGAACCATCCATGGTGAATCGGCAAGCTCTGTCTATGAGCGGGTGGTGCATGACATGGGGATCCCCAAGGAAGCGTTCATGGCCACCGACCTCGTGCTAACGATGGGGCTGTCTCGACCGGGCGGAGGGTCGCGGCCGGTCCGGCGCCTGATCGAGGTGGCGGAGTGCCGGGAGGAGGACGGCAGGGTGCGGTTCCATCAGCTCCTGGGCCATGGAGATGAGGGCCTTTCCGGTTCCAGGGTGGTCTCTCGGATCGCAGGGTCTTGGGGAATGACCGTCAAGGAGGCCTTATCGAACATCAGTGCGCGGACGGAGATGAGGGGTGTGCTGCTGGACATGGCGGCCGTCCACGGCCCTCGATACTTGGAGCCGGAGTGGGTTTGCCGTTGCAATGAGCACCTTTGGAGCAGGCTTGACGCGGGGGACCGCGACTATCGCCGCATAGTTGATGACTTCCGCCGTTTGGTCCAAGGCAGGTGATCAATTGCAGTGGGTCGACGAGCTTTTCGTCAGATGGCCGTCCTTCCTGCCTAAACTGGCCGTGCCCTCTGGATACGAAAGAGCGATGCGTTGCAAACGCAGCCCGACCGGTGAGCGTTGGCTGCTTCGTAATGATATTGAAGGGTCCGCTGTGCTCAAGGGCTCGTGGAACACGATGATCGTGTCCGCGGCGATCATGATCGTAGCCCTCGCGGCCTTGACCGCGGCCTTTGGCCTCATGGCCTTAGTTTACGGCATCGTCCCCGGCCTGTTGGTCCCTGTTATCGCATCTTCCCTCTATCTAGCAGCTCCAGATGGATTAGGCCGGGCGGAGGAGCGGCGAATGCTGGGTGAAGCCCCGTCCATCATTGGCTGCATGACCATGAGCATGCAGGTACGGCCTTCACTGGAGCAGGCCGTGATATTTGCCTCTGAGAGAGGGGACGGTGTCCTCTCCGTCCGCCTGAGAGAGGCGTTATGGTCGAACCTGATGAGGAGGAGCTCGTTGCCGGAGGCCCTGGACGAACTGACATCGTCGTTGTCGGAGGCTAATTTCTCGCTTAAGCAATCCATCCACCTGGTGATATCGGCGACCTGCGAGCGCTCCAAGCAAGGCATGGACCGTCTCCTGGACAAGGCCAACTCGGTAGCGATGGGAGGGGTGAAGGACGCTGTGGACTCTTACGCGGCCTCTCTCTCCATGCCGGCCATGATGCTGTTCTCGCTAGGTACCCTGCTGCCGATCATGCTCTTCTCCATCTTGCCGCTCCTGTCCCTCGGGACCTCTATGGGGCAGGGTACTGGACCGGCGGTCCCACTTCCTCACTTGGCCTTTCTGCTCCTCTTCCTCATCCCCTTGTCCTCATTGATCTACGCATGGACGATATTGATCAAGAACCCTCTGGGCCTGGCCCGAGGCAGTGACGATGAGGTCATGTCCCTACTCACTATGGACATGGCAATCGTATGGGCCGCGATGATCGTGGCCACGGCCGTCTTGGAACTTGGAGAACTGCGGCCGTACCTGATATCGGGCGCCGCCGTCCTCGTGCCATGCGCCTTCCTGGGATGGAGGCTCAGGGGCCATGTGCCGTCACGCCGGCTGAGAAGAAAGCTGGAGAAAGAAGCGATAACCGCCCTGTTCCAGATCGGGAACCGCATGGTGTCAGGGGCGACCTTCGAAAAGGCGTTGGAGGAGGCCGCCGAGGGGATGAGCGGCTCTCCCTTCCAGACGTTCGGAAGGTCCCTGCTTTACCGGGCCCGGCTCTATGGCCGGCCTCTTGAGGAGATCATCCTGGAAGAAGGGAGCCTGGGGTCCGCATCGAGGATGATGGAGAACGCCTACATCACAGTGGTGCAATGCGCTGCTCGTGACCCGCGGTACGCAGGCCAGATCGCGCTGAATCTAGCACACATGCTCTCGGAGGTCGGCTCCTGCCAGGTAAAGATCGAGGAAAAGCTGCGAGGCGTGGTGGAGATGATGAGGTCCACCAGCGTTCTGTTCGCCCCCATAGTCCTGGGGGTGACCGGTGCCCTTTTCACGCTCATAGGCTCGCAGGCCTCGGCGGCGGGCTCTACGGCCGACGATATAGCGCTTATGACCGGAATATATATTGGGGAACTGTCGCTGCTCGTCTCATTCTTCACTGTGCTAGTGATGGGGGATAGGAGCTGGAGAGGGGTCCTTCATTCCTATGCCACCCGTACACCGGTGGCATTCCTGGTCTTTGTCTCCGTCTCCCTTATCTGCCGAACGGGGCTGAGCTCTCTGATCTGACCGTCCAAAGCTCCTCGTCCTTCATAGAGTAGATGCGCATCGCCATCTCCTCCTCGTTATGATGGTCGCACCTGGCGTTGATGTCGTCCACCACCTCCATGAGCGCCGTCATCTCCAGGTGTGCGGCGCCGTCGGAGAACTCGACCCTGGCCTCGGCATCCTCGAGCACAGTGATGTTGTTCTTGCCCAGTGTGCAACAAGAGGACATCTGGACCCCGTCGGCCAGGCAGGACAATGGCCGCCTGGTCCCGCTGTGGACCCTAGCGTAGATGCGTTCCGGGAACCTCGAGCGGGCTGCCAGGCCCATCCTATATCCGAGGACGGCGTACGGGCCGAGGTGCCCGTGGAACCTCTTCAATGCGACCATTTCATCAGGAAGGGACGTCATCGCGGGACCAGAGCATTAGATGGTATTTTTCCCTTCCCACGCTGAAGGGGCTTGAGAAACGATTATCTGCGGAAGAGGGATGGAGTTGTGTGAACAAGGACCCCGTGCGCAGAGCGAAGCT
>JAKIXL010000125.1 GCA_022709105.1 Thermoplasmatota archaeon
AGACAGCGGCCGTTGTTGAGGGTGCCCCTTCGCTGGCATTCAATGATGGGTACGGCCGCCCCCTCAAGTGCACGGGGCGTATTGCCTCGGCGTGCCCGTTCCGGGAACGTCCCGCACCGAAGGCCAAGGCCCATATGGTCCCTTGCCCTCATTGCCGCGGGCGCCATCGCAACGGTTCGAACAGCCAACAGCTGTGCGAGGCTTGGAGCGACGTCAAGGCGGTACTGGCCAGCCTCCCTACGACGAAGGGACCGCCCCCCTAATCCAGCGGCTGGTATGGCAAAGGCTGCAGCCCTTGGTGCTCAGACGCGATAGATATCGCTGCCAGGACTGCGGCGTCTGCTTCGGCGCCCGGCGCCGCAAGGTCTACGATCCCTCGCTCCGCCGCGGAAAGGGAGGTTACCGCTGGGAATCGCTGGAGGTGCATCACATCATCGCCCGCTCCCTTGGAGGCTCCGATCATCCTGGAAACCTTAAGACGCTGTGTCCCTCATGCCACGCCCTCTATACTCAGGAACAGGCAGCGGCTAGGGCCGCGGACCGAAGGAGGCGGGAGTCGATGCTGCAGGCACTGGACAAGTTGGACAATGAGGACGATGGTTTCAACGAGATCTATGACTGAAGGGGCCTCTAGCTCGTTCGACGACAGGACAGAGCTCCCCAAAGGGGTCGGAATAACCTAAATACGCAAAGGGCTTTTGTGGAACGCTGCCAAGGGGTGCAGGGACCTGACCCCGGGAGATGGCTCCTTGATAGAAACGGTCACGATGGAATGGCTAGTTTTTTTTGTCGTCATCTCGGTCCTGATGGTGCTGGACCTGGGCGTGTTCAACCGCAGGGCGCGTACCGTTCAAGCCCGGGGGGCGCTGCTGCAGGTCGCCTTCTTCATGTCTGTCGCCATCATGTTCAATGCCGGCATATATCTCTGGATCGGATCGCAGGCGGGCTTGGAGTTCACTACTGGCTACGTCATGGAGCTTATGCTGAGCGTTGACAACCTGTTCGTGTTCGTCATCGTTTTCGCTTCCTTCTCGGTTCCGACGAGGGTCCAGCACAAAGTGCTGTTCTACGGGATCATAGGCGCCCTGGTGTTCAGGCTGGCGTTCATCCTCGCAGGGGTGGCGCTGGTAAACGCGTTCTCATGGGTGCTTTACATCTTCGGAGCCTTCCTGATATTTACGGGCATCAGCATGGTGGTCAGGAAAGAGGAGAAGAAGGTGGAGCCTGACAAGAACATCATGGTGCGCGGGTTCCGTAAGATCATGCCGGTCACCAAGGGCTATGAGGGCGACCATTTCTTCGTCCGCCGGCTCGGAGCGAAGGGGAAGATGGTGCTGTGGGCAACCCCCATGTTCGTTACCCTCTTGGTCGTGGAGACGACGGACATCATGTTCGCCGTTGACTCCATCCCCGCCATCCTTGGCATCACCACCGATCCGTTCATCGTTTTCAGCTCCAATGTTTTCGCCATCCTCGGCCTGAGGTCGATGTACTTCGCGCTGGCCCATATCATGAACGCCTTTTGCTATCTCAAATACGGCCTGGCCGGGATCCTGACCTTCGTCGGGATTAAGATGATCGTCGCCGACCTCTACCACTTGGACGTTTTGCTGTCCCTCACCATCATCGTCATAATACTTGGGATGGCAATAGCTGCCTCGCTGATCAAGAACAGGCGGGACGCAAAGCATGCCGAGCCAAAGAAGGCCGAGCGCGAGCAAGTTCCGTGATCCGCGATCGGTCCGATCTTTCTTGAGGGTGTGAAAAAATGGGCCGGGGCGGGGCCGCCCGGACCCGGCCGGGGAAGGGGAGGCCTCTTTGAGCGGCCCTGCTCTCATTTGCCTATGCTCAGGCTCTTGTCCGTCTTGCTGATGGACTTCATGCCGTCAGGCTCGAGCTTCATCATGGAGCGGATGCAGTCTATGTTCTCCGGGACCACATCGCTCTCCTGGTGGATGGCTTGATAGTAATAGAGCGTGTTCCCGACGACCTTAACGCCGTCCTGCCATACAACGATCTCCATGAAGTCCCCGCGGTCCCGCATCAGGTCCCGGCCGAGCTCCATTATCTGGGCGGTGCTCTTTATGCCGTCCTTGCCTCTTACGAACTTCACCCTGGGCACATTGTCCCATACGGACAGCACGTCCTGGTCCTTGGCCTTCTTCCTGAGGTCGGCCGCAATGCAGTGCAGGTGCATCAGGGTGGTAGGGGCCTTCACTGCCATGGTCGTGATGTTAAGCCACGGCATTATCGTCTGCGCGTCAGGTCCGTGGTGCGTCGGGAGCTTGAGGGATGGTTCCAGCGAGTTCAGCGCCGAGCCCTTTATGTCCGAAGGGTCTGCGCCCCTCCTGACGATGGTCGCAGAGACCCTGTCCAGACCGAACACCTTGTCCAGCGGATAGAGGGTCCGCACCAGGCCAGTGGTGTTGCAAGAGACCACGCGAACGAACTGCGCCCCCCATGCCTCATTATAATTGGCGAAGGCGTTGAACGATATTCCGGCCAAACCGTGGTCCTCCCCTCCCTGGAAGATGGCCTTGACCCCGGCCTTCTCATACAGGCCCTTATAGTTCTCGGCCACTCCTCCAGGGGTCGCGTCGACGATAATATCGACCTTGCCCAGCAGGTCCTCGATGGTGCCCGCGACCTTGATCCCTTCCTTTTCAAAGGCGGCCACCTGCTCGGCGGTGGCGGTGTACATGGGGAAGCCTTCCATGCCTGCCAGCCGGGCCTCGTACGACGGCCTGGTCTTAGTTACCCCTATGATCTCCATATCGTCCTGGGCCTTCACCGCGCAAGCCACGCGCTTACCGATGGTCCCATAACCGTTGATGCCGACTCTGACCTTCATGTAGACTACTCCATTATCGCTCCTTCCAGGGGGCGAGCGGCTGCCATCCCCGCCTCCACAGGATAGGCGTGTTCACATGCCTATATTGTCGGAAGGTTTATTTTTACCGGGTCCTGAACAGTGCCGTTCGATATTGGGCCTCGAGCGCGCATGATTATCGGGAGGGTTCATATGTGGTTAACATGCGTTATGGGGCCGATCTAGCAAGTGCTTATATACGATTTCCGTAATTCAGGATAATGATGTCAAACGCCACGAAGCGCTCTAACGTTTCTCTGGGCTTGGGCGTAGTGGTAGTATTGATTAGGTAGAGGCATCCAGTTCATTGGGTGACCTCGCTCATTGCAGGGGATGTTTATTTGAGAGGATCAAAGGCCGTTCTCACACTGCTGGAAAAAGAAGGCGTCGATGTCATGTTCGGGTACCCTGGGGGCTCCACCCTAACCCTGTACGATGACATGCTGACGTCTAACATACGCCATGTGCTGGTCCGCCATGAACAATGCGCGGCGCACATGGCCGACGGGTACGCTAGGGCCACGGGAAAGATCGGAGTGTGCACCTCGACCTCCGGACCTGGCTCCACCAACCTGATCACTGGGGTCGCCACCGCCTACGTCGATTCGTCTCCCATGCTGGTGCTCACCGGCCAGGTTACCACCTCGGCTATAGGGAACCAGGCATTCCAGGAGGCTGACTCGTTCTCCCTGATGATGCCGATCACCAAGCACAACTTCCGCCTCCTGGCCCCATCGGAGATACCGGAGGCGATTAAGCGCGGCGTTTCCATCGCCAATGCCGGGCGCAAAGGACCGGTGCACATCGACCTGCCGTCGGACGTCCAGAAGGGGGAGGTGCCTGAGGCCGAGATGAGGCGGGAGTTCCCCGAGCCGCCTCCCCTGGAGGACTTCCATGACCTGCCCGAGGCGATCAAGATCCTCCGGGCCGCGGAGCGGCCGCTGCTCCTGGTGGGCGGAGGGATCATATGGTCCAACGCCAGCCCTGAGGTCGTCCAGCTGGCCGAGATGCTCATGGCACCGGTGACCACCACGATCATGGCCAAGGGCGTTATCCCGGAAGAGCATCCGCTGTCGCTAGGCATCATTGGAATGCACGGGAAGGAGGCGGCCCGGAAGGCATTCATGGAGGCCGATGTCATCCTTGCGGTCGGAACCAGGTTCTCGGACCGTAGCTCCGGCGCGCAGTCCGAACTTCCCATGTCCACGAAGCTCATACATATTGACATCGATCCCGGCGAAGCGGGGAAGTCCGCCCGCACCCAGGTCCGCCTTGTAGGCGATGCCAAGAAGGGTCTGCGGCTCCTGATCGACGGTCTGCAGATGAGCAAGGGGGAGACCGCATGGTCCCTCCGCATCAAGGAGATCCTTAAGAACTGCGCTTGCAACATAAACGTGCCCTCGTCGCCGGTCCTCCCGCAGTTCGCCATCTTCGAGCTGAACCGGACCCTGCCCAAGGACGCCATCGTCTGCACTGAGGTCGGGCAGAACCAGATGTGGGCTGCCCATTTCTTCAAGGCGCGATATCCGAGGCAGTTCATCACCTCCGGCGGCTTCGGCACGATGGGCTTCGGGTTCCCCGCCTCGCTAGGGGCGAAGTACGCCTTCCCCAACAAGGTGGTCATCGACATCGCCGGCGATGGCAGCATCCAGATGGTCTCTCACGAGTTCGCCACGGCGGTCTCCGAGAACCTCCCGGTGGTCGTCTGCGTGTTCAACAACGGCTGGCTGGGCATGGTCCGGCAGTGGCAGAAGCTGTTCGCCGACAGGCGATACAGCGGGACGGAACTGCGT
>JAKIXL010000126.1 GCA_022709105.1 Thermoplasmatota archaeon
CTTCGGTGGTGTCCTCGCTGGCCAGTTTGTCACTCGCAAACCTGGCGACGATGGGGCTGTCGATATTGATCCCGGTGCTCATACTGGTCTACCTGCTGCTCCCATCCACCAAGGCCTGGTTCACCTCATAGGGCAGGATATTCCTGAATCCATTTATTCAGGGGTATAGATTGATTAGCTGATGCTTTCTCCCTGTCCACATGGCCATGTCCAAAAGGTCGATCGTAGGCATCATAGCCGTAATAGCCATAGCGGCGATGCTATTGATGGTCGCGCTGCCATACAATTCGCTCGTGTCCAAGGAGCAGAACGTAAAGAACAAGTGGAGCGCCATCGAGATACAGGTCCAAAGGCAGATGGACCTTATCCCTCAAGTGCTGGCGCAGCAGAACGTGTCGATGCAGTTCGAGCAAGGCCTGCTAGCCAACATCACCCAGCTTCGGACCCAGTGGCTGAACACGCTTGCCAACGGAACGATGAGGGACCAGGTCAACGTTACCAATGAGTTCTCAGTGCAGGTGGGCTCCTTCCTCTCGGTCGCTGAATCGAACCCCTACATCCAGTCCATCGATGTCATCAGGGATGTCATTGTGGAGCTGGAGGGCACCCAGAACCGCATCGCCGCTGCACGGATATTCTACAACGACGCGGTCACCGACTACAATACTGCGGTCCTGAGCTTCCCAAGCAACCTGGTGGCCGGAGCTTTCGGTTTCACGGAGGCTCCTTACTTCGAAAGAGGACAGTGAGCGCGCTTGCGAAGCTCCGCCCGCCTGGTGGCCGGACTGCTGGTCCTGTCGATCATGATCGCGGCGATCGTCGGAGGAGGGTATCTGCTGGCCCGCCAGACCGGAAGCGTCGAGGAGAGCGGCTTCCCGCGTCTCGAATATTACGTCACCGACCTGGCCGGCGCCTTGACCCAGGACGATCTGTATTACATCAGCGCAATATGTCATGAGGTGGACCGCAACACCAGCTGCGAGATGGCGGTCCTGGTGGTCGACACCACGTACCCGCATGACATCGACTATTACGCTCTGAGGACCTTCCAGTACAACGGCATTGGCAGGTCTGGTCATGACAACGGCGTCCTTGTGGTAGTGGCCACCGAGGACAGGGCGTGGAGGATCGAGGTCGGCTATGGTCTTGAGGGGGTCCTGACCGACGTCAGGGTGAACCGTCTTGCCGAAGAGTATCTGGTGCCCAACATGACCGCGGGATTCTATGGCGACGGGCTCTTCGAGCTCACCTACGCCCTCGGTGAGATACTCATCCTGGAGTTCGAGGGGGGACGGTCCGGAGGTCCGGCCTTCCCCATAGTAGGCGCACCGTTCACGTGGGGGGAGTGGGCCATCATCGCGGCGGTTTTCATAATCGTGGTGATCGTCACAAAAGGCGCGGCCTTGAGGCCCTTCATTTGGGCCCTGGCCCTTTTGGCTGGAGGCAAGAGGGGAGGGTTTGGAGGCGGCCGATCAGGAGGCGGGGGGGCCTCTGGAAGAGGGTGACCGCATTGCTGGGGGCCGCTCAGAAGAACATTAATAAAAGAAAGTGACGGGTCGATCAGTCGCACCCGCTCTTCCTCGGCGCTGTCCGTCCGGCGCACCGCGAGCAAATGTGCATATTGGTCTCCGAGGCGTTCCAGTCGGTGCAGTCTCCGCACACCCATTGATCGCATTTGGAGCATTGATAACCAAGCTTGGGGCCGCCGGGTCCAGTGGGCCGCTCCTTGCTGATCTTCCTTCCGCAGGCTTGGCACTTGTCCGCGTGTGAATCCGCCATTGTTTCGCACCTTGACCTCAATTCTAAGAAGGGATATTTTATTCGAACGGGCGATATCTTCCGGAAGTTCGGCGTATCCGGCCCTATCATGCATGAACTAACGACCCAACAAATGTCATATAATCACCATTGTTATCACGGCACACAGGTCGGATGGGCATTATGAGGGGAAACAGCGTTCTTACCAGCAAGATCGAGAGCGAGATTGAGCTTCTCCAAAGACATGTGCAGATGCTCAAGGCCATCATGGAGAACGAGCCCATAGGGATCATTCGTCTGTCCGAACTTCTGGCCTACCCCCAGCATAAGGTCAGGTATTCGCTGCGGATACTGGAACAGGAAGGCCTGATCAAACCATCTCCCGAGGGTGCCGTCACCACTGAGAAACTAAAGGCCTTCATGAACCAGTTGAGATTGTTGCTGGACGATATGGAGAGAACGGTCAAGGACCTGAAGTCCCAACTGGTCTAGAGCGATAGTGATTAATACCAGTGGGTATTTCACTTGCCTACAGGCCGTCGTAGCTCAGCTGGTAGAGCGTGTGACTGTTAATCCCTTAGCCGGGAACGGTCATCACAAGGTCAACGGTTCGAGCCCGTTCGACGGCGCTCCCACTTCTTCTTCATCTCTATCTGCCTAGGCCCTTTGGCCTAACGGCCGGCTGCAGCATCCGCACTGTGCCTCCGAAAACAGCCCATTGGTTTGTCCCTCGCCCTGTTCGGGGCCAAACGCGCTGCCATAGGCACCTCAATCGATGAGCAGCAGGCCGTTCCAGACAGGACCGTCCTTTGGCGGGACCTCGAAGCTCAGGCCGGCGTTCTGGGCGGTGAGGAGCACATCGATACCCATGGCCTCCATGGAAGGCCTGGAGCGGAAGGGGTGGCGGCATCTTTTCCCTGAACCTTGGCCGACGCACTCCTCGCATAGAGGGCACGGTCCTCCGGTGAGCGCAGTGGCGAACCGATAGCCCATGTTCAGCGCCTCCTTCTCCAGATAGCCCAATAGGTCCATGATCTCAGCCTCGCTCTTGCGAAGGCGTTGATGATACTCGCTGGACCCATAGACCTCCTCCAGTCTTTTCCCCTCGAAGCCTTTCATGAGGTTCTGGTCGAGCGGTATGGGGAACTGAACGAGTATCGCTCGGGAATATCTTCTCAGCACCTCGGCGAACTGGTCCATGGGCATGACGTTGGGCGGGCACATCAGGTTTCGGCCATAGTTGGCGCAGACGGGCACCATGCACTTGAGCCTTGCCCGGGGGTCCATCACCACGCCGCGCGCGTCCATGGGCCTCGCGGCCTTGGCCCCTTTCTCCAGCGCCATCTCGCATAGCCGTTCAAGATCATCAGTGGATGCCATCCTCTGAACCGTCCGGGCCGCCAGTGGCGACCATCATATGCATCGCGATACCGGCCTATAATCCTGCCTACTTGCCGGGCCTCGCCCCTTCGCGGTATGCTCACGTCCCTGCATCGACCCCAATGCCTCCGGGGACGGTGCTGCTGTGGGCAGGATCTCCCTCGGGAACGGCTCGAAGATCGTCTGATCCGTCAAATGGGAAGCTCCGGAGCGCTCGAGAAGGTGCCGCATTAGGCTGGTGCATGCTCCTAACGACCTCCTTGCGTCCCTGTACAGCTCCACGTATTGTAGGAACAGCTCCTTCTCCCCTCTGTCGAGCCCTTCGGACACATGGTCGAAGACGCTCATCAGAACGTGCGCCGCGTTGCTTCGGCGGGGCGGCCGGGACAGGGCCATCTTGAGATGGGCGCTATATCGGTTGTGCATCGTCCGTAGGTCATCGCCGGCGGCTCCGGCCAATATCCTCTCCAGATGACCAAGCTCGATACGGCTGTACGCCCTGAGCAGGAGCTTATTGCGGCGGTGAAAGTCAAGGAGCGCAGACCGTTCCGCATCCCGCCCCAGTTCGCGGAAGGCGCGAAGGGTGAACGCCCGCGTGAGAAAGTGCTCGGCCTGCCCGGTGTTCCTTAGCCGCGCCTCGTCCTCCACCGGGATTCCGCCCAGTCTCCGGACCACCTCACGGCCGAACATGCCCGACCCATGGACCAAAGACCCATCCTGCAGTTCGGAGCATATCCTCGCGTCGTGCACCCCGCAGGAAGGCGAGCGGCTCTTTAGCACGAAGCCGTCGACCTCTCCCAGCCGCTCGAAGAAGCTGGCCGTGAACGATCCCATGGCCTCGGTTAGGTCCCGCCCGGTGGACGGCTGGACCAGGCGGCGACCCCCGTCGAGCACAATTATGATAGGGTCCCTCGGCACCCCCAGTCCGATCTCCATCTCCGGGCAGACGGGGACCACATCAGCGTGCTCCATAAGGCGCCGGACAAGTTCCGATCGAATCATTTCACCATCGTATCGGCAGTGGTCGATCTCGATGCATCGGCTGAGTCCGATGCGGGGCCTTGGGAACTTGCCATGCACCATGCGATCGCCCGCTCACAATGCCATCGCCGCGGCCACGGAGGGGCGCCGGATCACGTGCGGCAGGCCGCGGCCCCCCGCTTTTCCAGGTACTTCTGATGATGCTCTTCGGCCCGCCAGAAGGCCCCGGCCGGCGTGATCTGAGTGACGATCGGTCGCCTGAACCTCCCGGAACGGTCCTGGGCGGCCCTCGATGCTTCGGCGGCGGCCTTCTGTTCCGGCGTATAGTAAAAGATGACCGAGCGGTACTGGTCCCCCACGTCCGGCCCCTGGCGGTTCAGCGTGGTGGGATCGTGGACGTCCCAGAACACCTCCAGCAGCTCTTCGTACGATATCTTGTCCGGATCGTAGGTGACCTCTACTACCTCGGCATGGCCTGTCCGATGGCCGCAGACATCGCGATAGCTGGGATTGGCCAGCGTACCACCCATGAA
>JAKIXL010000127.1:0-2377 GCA_022709105.1 Thermoplasmatota archaeon
TCTCGTAGATGCTTCGTGCCTCCCACGAACGCGCCGTCCAGCTTATCGCACCCTTTGATAAATTCGACCCCGTCCGCCTGCTTGACCTCGATGTTGTTGCGTCCCCAGGCCTTTATGTTGACGCGGGTGGCCTCTATGGCCTCCTTCCTAATGTCCACAGCGTACACCTTCTGCGCGGTCTCGGCCATCGCGATCGCCACCTTGCCGGTCCCGCAGCCGATATCGGCGGCAATATCTCCGTTCCTAAGCTCCAGCTTGTGGAGGGAGATGGCCATGATCTCGTCCTGAGTAGGTCCACCTTTGAATCTCATCTATTGGATGTATCATCCAACTTATATTTAAGATGAAAATAGCATCCAACTGCATCCCATAGAGGACAGAACGGTCCGGTGGTTGATGACGGCCAGGCATGATCCTGTTCGATGGCTCCGGCCGGTTCTTTAGGGCAATTAGGGGATCGCAGCTATCGGACCGGCCTAGTTCCTGCGGTCTCCCTTTCCAGAAGGTCCAGGGCCTCCTCCATGGTAGTGGGGACCTCGAAATCACGGCCGCTGCGGGCCTTCCATTCGGTCATAAGCCGAGGAATGGACGGAAGCTCCAGGTTGGCCTCCGCCAAGATGTCCGGACGGCCCATTAGGCCACGGAGGTCCCCATCATAGAGGACGGTCCGCTTCAGCACTATGACCCGCCTCGTAAGCTCGAACGCCACAGTGAGGTCATGGGTGGCCAGGACGATGCTCTTGTCGAGCGAGCGCAGAACGTCCACCAGCGCCCTCCGGCTCACCGGGTCCAGATTAGCGGTCGGCTCGTCCAGGAGGTAGATCTCCGGGTCCATGGCCAGCAGGCCGGCGATGGCTATGCGCTTCTTCTCCCCGAAGCTAAGGTGGTGAGGCACTCTCTCCGCGTACTCCGTCACCCCGGCCAGCGCCATGCTCCTTTCCACTCTCCTGCGCACCTCCCGCTCCTCGAGCCTCATGTTGATCGGCCCGAAGGCAACATCGTCCCAAACCCGGGGCATGAAGATCTGGTCGTCAGGGTCCTGGAAGAGCAGGCCGGCCTTCATGGTGGCCTGTTGCGCGGTCCTCTTATCCACCTTTATCCCGGCAACCTCCAGCTCCCCCTCGGTAGGCAGATAGAGCGAGTCCAGCATGTGCAGCAGCGTGCTCTTTCCGGCCCCGTTGGGGCCGACCAGCGACACGCGCTCACCATAGCCGATGGTAATATTGACATCGTCCAGAGCGCGCGTGCCGTCCGAATATCGGTAGCCGACCTTCCTAAGCTTCAGAGCATCCACTGGACAACCCCCAATTGAATTGACAGGATGATAGTTATGACAGACGCGAACGCGGCCACATATGCCAGGTCCCTGGGCCTGGCCGATAGGCCTCGGAGAGTGTGGATCTCGCCTTGGAACCCTCTCGATAAAAGGCCGTTGTGAGTCCTCTTAGAGCGTTCGTATGAACGGACAAGTACCATCCCCCCGGTGAAGGAGATGGTCTGAAATACGTCCTTCGAGAGCAGGCTGCCCTTGAGAGAGAAGCCCCGCGACCTCCTGGCCTTGTTCATAAGCTCCAGCTCCTCCAGGATGACGAAGATGTACCGGTAGGTGAACAAAAGGAGCGCGCAGAAGACATATGGGACGCGGAACCATCTTAGTGCCTTCAGGACGTCGAAGAAAGGAGTGGTGGTGACGAGCAGGAGCAGAGAGATCACCGAAGCCGAGACCCTTAGTGCCATGGCCAGGGCGGGCTGGGGACCTGAGGTGAACAACATGGCCAATGACGTTACTGCTATGAACGGAAGGGCTAGAGAGAAGACCCTAAGGAAATGCAGGACCGGCAGCCGGGAGATGGCGAGCAGAGCCAGAACGAAGAACAAGGCCACCATAAGGGCTCTCAGGTCCTTCATGAACGAGAGGGCGGCCACCAGCGCGACGGTGGAGGCGAGCTTAATGCGCGGATCGAAGCCATAGAGGGTGCATGACCGGCTATATCGATCTATCTCTATGGTCTCCATGGTTCTCTCCCCAAGATCGTCCCGACCTGAACTCGGCAGTAAAATGGGAATGAAAAGGGTTTATTGAACTCTTCGCCCGACAGGCCCTTCAGGCCTTTATGGACTTCCTGAGCATGACCAGGCCATACACGACGAGCAGGGTGACGAAGAACCCGACGATCCCCATCAGAAGGGAGCTGAAGTAATTGGAGCCATAGTCCAAGGGAGCGGTCCAGACGGGCTCGCTCTCCTCGCCGGACCCGTGCTCCTCCAGCGTCTTGTCCAGTCCGTCGGGCACACCGTCCGACACCAGGAAGAATCCGACAAGCCCGACGGCGAACAGCAGCAGGATCCCGACAGAAGCGATGATGTATCGGCGGTC
>JAKIXL010000127.1:2476-4608 GCA_022709105.1 Thermoplasmatota archaeon
GGCCCACGCCGCTACCGGCGTGCCCAGGGTGCGGTTCTTTCCGAAGAGCATCATCACCCCATAGGTCACCAGGGGCGCGATGATCGCCATGTTCAGTATGTTGAGGCCCAGCGAGGTGATCCCGCCATCGCCGAAAACAAGGCATTGGATGGTCAGGATGGCGGTGATTATCAACATGGCCGCGTACGGCCCCAGCAGTATGGTCGCCAACGCGGCCCCGATAAGATGGCCGGTGGTCCCCCCGCCTATTGGAAAGTTCAACATCTGGGCCACGAAAATGCCGGCGGCCAATATGGCCATCATGGGCATCGTTCTTTCGTCCAACCGCTTGCCTAGCTTCCAGAACATCAGACCCAGCCCGATGAGGGCCAAGATCCAACCGGCGATCCAGAGCTCGGGCGCCATTATTCCGTCCGCAATATGCATGAGCAACCCCTTACCCTTATAACGAATAATTCTTTCGTGCTACGCAATCAGTCCCATTGTATAAATCCCTTTAGCAACAAAACCCCCGCGAGCGGGGCTTTTCGAACACGGGGAGAACGCGATAGAGCTTTTACCGCCGCGCGCGCTCCTCATCCTCATGAAGGTCATCGCGTTCAACGGAAGCCCGAGGAAGAACGGGAACACCAACCGGGCGCTGGAAGTGGTCCTCGAGGAACTGGCCGCGGAAGGGTTCGAAACCGAACTGGTGCAGATGGGAAGCGAGGAGGTCGCCCCGTGCCAGGCGTGCGGGGAATGCGGCAGGAAGAAGGACCGCAGGTGCAAGAGGGAGGAGGACAAGGTCAACGAGTGGATAGAGCGCATGGCCGAAGCGGACGGCATTATAATCGGCTCGCCCGTGTACTTCGGCAGCATGAGCGCACAGACCAAGGCGTTCATCGACCGCGTCGGCTATGTCAGCCGCGCAAATGGCGACCTGTTCAAGCGCAAGGTCGGGGCCTCAGTGGCAGTGAACCGCAGGGCAGGGGCCTTGGCGGCCTTCCAGGAGATGAACAACTTCTTCCTCATCGGGCAGATGATCGTCATCGGCTCATCATATTGGAACGTGGCCACCGCCCTCCGGCGCGGGGACATCGAGAACGATGATGAAGGCATCACCACCATGCGTGACCTCGGCAGGAACATGGCATGGGTGCTCAAGCGGCTCACCTCTCCCTGAGCTATTTCCGGTCCAGGGCGGCCATCCGCAGCAGAGGCAGCATGTTCATGAGCACCTTTCCCTCGGCCTTGCGGAGATGCTCCATGGCCGTCGACCTCGACAGCCCGGTGAGCTTGGCCATATCATCCGCGGAGATCCGGGCAGGCGTGTCGTAGTAGCCGCGCTCGATCGCCAGCGTCAGTATATCGGACTGCTTGGCGGTGAGGCCCTCCATCAAGCCCTCGATGGGCACGAGCATCCCCTCGGTCAGGGACGGCAGGCCGACCTGGCGCATGGATTCCAGGCTGATCGTCCCTCCGTTCTCCTGGACCAGGCTGACCAGCCTCAGTATGTTGCTCTTGCTCCAAGAGAACACACGATACCTCTCCCACCCGCCCTCGGCAACTGTGGGCTGGGCGCACCAGCAATCCGACCGAGATATGAGCGAGGTGACCGATCCAGGGTCCACATCGCGGTCCCGTATGACGATCTCCAATCCGCCGCATTGGCGGATGACAGTGGCATAAGGAATAAAGGTCGCCAGGTCCTCCTCGAACTTCTCAAGGTCCTCCGTGGACCTGCTGGTGACCACGGCAACATGGGTGCTCGCATTGTCCCAGGAGCTGATCCGGAGGCCTGGATATCTTTCAGTGAGCATGCAGTACGGGCAGTTGTGATGGATGTCCAATCTGGCCTCGTAGTTGGGCATCGGTGCTCGAACGCCGTGCCTGAAGATAATCATTCCTGCGCCCCTTCGTGTCAATCTATGCCATGCTAATGGCTCTCGAAGACTGCCGTCCTACGGCGGTGCAATTGATATCGCCACCTTGCGCGCTATGATCGTTCGATCGAAATGATATCCAACGCATCACTGCAAGAGACCAAAGTGCAGGTTCAAGATCAAGAACTGTCGCTCTATGTCCGGACCGAGCTCAGAGGCATTCCCTTAGCAATAATGGGAGGCCACGAGCCCGATAGGTCCATGATGTAT
>JAKIXL010000128.1:0-4297 GCA_022709105.1 Thermoplasmatota archaeon
CGGTCCAGTCCCCAGCGAGCTCGGCCTCCTCCAGAGCGTTTTCGTCTATGGCGCAGCTCTCGAACGCTCCGTACAAAGTCCCGAAAGCGTCCACTAAAAGGTATCCGAACTCCTCCCAGCATTCGTCAGGGGTCTTGCCCAGGCGGGTGGCCACGATCTCCAGGAGCTTTTCGGCCTTGGTCTCGTTCTTCCATTGCTGGACCTTCTCCCGGCGCTGGTGCTCGTTGACGGATTTTAAAGAAAGATCGATATGTCCCTTGGTCGAGTCCACACCCAGAACCTTGCAGACGACCTTCTGGCCTTCCCTCACGTAGTCTCGGATGTACTTGACCCAACCGGTCGCCACATCGCGAACGTGAATGAAGCCTTCCTTGCCGCCATACTCGTCGAGGGTTACGAACGCCCCGAAGTTCTTGACGTTCTGCACGGTGCAGACCACGAGCTCCCCTTCCTCGGGGAACTCGCCGACCCTAGCCATTAGTCGACCACCTCAAGCAGCTCTCCCCTGACCTCGCCCTCGCCTCCGCGGGACTTGACCAGAGTAGAGCCGCATACCGCGCAGGCCACGTTCATGGCCGGCTTCTTGTAGGTGATCTGCTCGTTTCCGCAATCCTGGCACTTCACTTTTATGAACTTACCGGTGGTGGCCATGAAAATCACTCCGTCAGCTCGAACTTCTTGGCCCTGAAGCACGCCTTCTGGTGGGCCTTCTTGCATTTCTTGCAGCGGTATCTCAAAGAGATCCTCTTGGTGGGCTTCTCGCGCCCTTCCGGCTTGGGCCTGGGGAAACCTCCATAACCGGCGGTAGCCCTGCGGAACCTTCTCTGACCCCACTTCATCTCGCTGGCCTTCTTCTTCTTAACCCTCTCGACCTCGTGATCGGTATGAGTCTTGCAGGATGGACAGTAAGTCTTGATGGACCTAGGCATCTTCATAATATTCATCCCATTGGAGCAAAAATGCCTTAATACTCATTCTCTATTTAAACCCTTAGCATGGAAAAAAACCATGCCCCAGCATACTGGGTCGGTTAATACGGGCGGTTCACGTTCCGCTGCTGGTTCCATTTCGTCGATTGCTATGGGAAATCGACCTTTTCTGATATTCTTCCATATTATATAAAGAATTTATTTGTAAATAACAATTAATTGTCTGAATTGAGAATGAAATCGTTTTTCTCCTATTGATATGTGTGCTAATCTTTATCAGGCATCTAATAATAAACGAAAGTTTATAATAGGGCCGCAATTCTCGGGGAATTCTCGGCATAATATTTGCTGAATGCCATTAAAGTTTAACATACCTTAAATGGCATTAGCCAGTAGTATAGCCAGCAATATAAAAAAATGTGCGAATAGAAAGTAATATATATCAATCAAATAATAATTGATATGTATTTATAAATAAAAAAATGGGTGATGAAACATGGCCGACAAAGGCTTCAACAAGAAGGACGAATCGCTCGTCGATCTGCTGGTGAACACCGGAATGCCCAAGAACGTAGCGAAAACTTTGGCGTTCCTGCGTAAGAAGGAGGAAACGACATCTGTCGAAATAGAGATAATGACCGCCCTCCGTCAGCCCGAGGTGTCCATCGCCATGCAGGAGCTTCGCCGCCGCAAGTGGGTCATCAAGAGGGACATCAAGAAGGAAGGTAAGGGCAGGCCGGTGCACGCCTATAAGCTGGCCATACCCTTCGACAAGATCATCGAGACCTTAGAGAAGGAAGAGAGGAAGCGGATGGAGTCGATCGAGAAGAACATCGATCAGCTCAAGGCGCTCTCCCTGAACCCGTGATCAAACCCTTTCCATCACCCTTATTCCGGATTCGGAGGCCACGATCACCTTTTTGGCCATGTTCAGGAACAGGCCGGTCTCCACCACTCCCGGTATCTCCTTTAGCCTCTTCTGAAGTTCGTAGGGGTCCTTGATCCCGCGCTCGAAATGCAGGTGGTAGATGTAATTGCCGTTGTCGGTGATGAACGGGACGTCTCCGCCGCGCAGCTCGGCCCGGCAGCCCAGCTCCTCCATGAACGTCTTCGTCCGTCCGTGCGAGAACGGAACCACCTCCACCGGCAGCGGGAACTTGGTCCCGAGCTTGGAAACGATCTTGGAGTCGTCCACCACGATGACCTCCATGCGCGTGGAGTAGGCGACGATCTTCTCCCTCAGCAACGCCCCGCCCATCCCCTTGACCAGGTCCAGGTTCGCATCCACCTCGTCCGCCCCGTCGATGGTTATGTCCAGCGTTCCCGCCTCTTCCAGGGTGGCCAAGGGGATCCCCAGTTCGCGGGCCTGCTTCTCGCTGGCCACCGAGGTCGGTACGGCCAGTATCTTGTAGCCGTCCTTCACCAGCCGGCCGATGGCCTCGATGGCGAAGAAGGCGGTGCTTCCAGTGCCCAGCCCGACCTTCATCCCGTCCTGTACCAGCTCCACGGCCTTCTCCGCGGCCAGTCTCTTCCTTTCGCTCATGCTAGCCCTCGAAGTTCTGGTGGACCAGGTCGGTCAGTGCTTCTATTACGAACTGATTGACGAACCTGCCCTTCTCCTTGTTCGCTTTCCTGGCATCCCCGCCGAAGCCCTGCGGCAGGCAGCATTCAGCGTCCGCCCGGACCATGAAATGAGTGTCCACGAACTCCCCGGCGGTCCTCTTCTTCTTGACCAGGTCCGGCCGGATATCGATGATCCGGGACGTTTCGATGATACCGCCGTGTCCATCCGGCAGACCCTCACACACCTCCGGCTTCTTGAGATACGCCAGCTCGTAATCGCTGAGGAACATGACCTTCAGTCCCTGCCGGGCCGCCCTCTCGCAGGCCAGCTTGATGGCGGCGCGGTGCACCGAACCTAAATGGCCGGAGACGATGACCACCTTCCCGATCCCGTTCCGCTGAAAGGCGTCCAGGATGTCCATGACCAAGGCGCGCAGCGTATCGAAGCTGATGTCGATCGTTCCCGGGAAGTTCCTGGTCGAGGAGTGCTGACCGTAGTTTATGGTGGGAGCGACGATGCCGTTAACGTTATCGCTGACAGCCTTAACGACGTACTCGGGCTGGAAGGTGTCCGTGCCCAGCGGCAGGTGCGGACCATGGGCTTCCATGGCGCCCATGGGCAGGAAGACGATAGGGTCCTTCTTCACCGCCTCCGCGAAGTCGGCGGAGGACATCTCATCCATCCTCATTCCTTCACCTTCATCTCGGTATCGATGAGCGGGGTCATGCACACCGGGCACAATCCCCTTCTCAGGGCGTCGTTGTGATATGCGCTCATGAGCTGGGCGTCGATCTCATCGACCTTGGCCTTGTCGATGTTCTTCTTGCAGCGCGGGCAGTGTAGGGGCATTCTCGTACCAGAGGGGTTATGCCCGAAAATCAATTTCAATCCTTGCCCCGCATGGATTAAATCCGCTTACACCGTTCCTCGTTCATGCGCTTGGCCTGCCTGTTCTCCGGGGGAAAGGACTCCACCTACGCCGCACACCTCATGGAGCAGGCCGGGCACGAGGTGGTCTGCCTGGTCACGGTGGTCCCCGAGGACCCTCATTCCTGGGTGTTCCACACTCTGAACCTGGAGCACCTGCCGGAGATGGCCAAGGCCATGGGCAAGGACCTGATCGCCATGCCGTCCAGCGGCGAGGAGGGCGCGGACCTGGCGGCCCTGGAGACCGCCTTGAGGGACCTGGACGTGGAGGGCGTGGTGACCGGGACCATAGCTTCGGACTACCAGTGGGACCGCATCAATGGCGTATGCCAGAAACAGGGGCTCAAGGTCTTCTCGCCTTTGTGGCGCAAGGACCAGCTGACCATCCTTAACGACATGCTGCAGGCCGGAATGAAGGCGATGATCGTCGGCGTCTACTCGGACGGGCTGGACAGGGAATGGCTGGGAAGGGTCCTGGACCGCGAGGCCGTCGACCGTCTCTCTTCCCTGTCAAAGGCCAAAGGCATGAACGTGTCCGGCGAGGGCGGGGAGTACGAGACCCTGGTCCTGGACTCCCCGATGCACCTTTTGGCACTGGTCCCTGACGATGTACGGGTGGAGTTCTCGAGGGATTCAGGTCAGCTTCGCATCGGCCGGCTCACCGCATCGCGATAGACGCTGCCTCCCGCAGGAGCGACGGTACGTCCGGACCCTGATGCGGGGTGGGCGGTATCCATCTGTATCTGACCGTCATATGGCGATCGATCACGAACGCCCCCCGGCAGGCCCGGTTCTTGAGCCAGGCATCATCGTCACACGCCATGTACCATTCCCTGGTCACCGTCCCATCCTCGTCCGCCAGTAGGGGGAACGGTAG
>JAKIXL010000128.1:4312-4582 GCA_022709105.1 Thermoplasmatota archaeon
CAGGCCGCGTGCGAGCGCACGCTGTTGGTGCCCAGGGGCAGGACCATCACCCCGGCGGCCAGGAACTCCTCGTGAATGTCGCGCAGCTCTCCCATCTGTATGCTACATATCATGCCGAAATCGGCCGGATAGAAGAGAAGGAGGACGACCCGCTCCCGGCATAGGTCGCTCAACCTGAGCCGGTTCCCGGCGTCGTCCGGAAGCTCGAAGTCGGGGGCCTTGTCCCCCACGTTGGGCATCCTCTTCAGGTCCACGGTCATCCCTTGGTCC
>JAKIXL010000129.1:0-4212 GCA_022709105.1 Thermoplasmatota archaeon
CCAATATCTGATTGTTGCGGTCGATGATTGCGGTCCCCGCGGTCTCGTCCACGCTCTTCACGTAGAACTTGGTCCTTGCCTCGTCGATGCCCTTCACGGACATCGCGCTGGAAGCGTTCAGGTGGTGGCGCAGTACTATGTTCTCCCCGCTGGCGTCATACTCGGCGGTGACGTTCCACCCGTAGCTCGGATCGCTCGGCGAGCCGAAGGCGTGATAGACGGAGCCGTTGACCGGCTGGTTCTGCACCATGACCTTCGAGCTGTCCACCAGGCCGGTGTACACCGTCCAACCGTAGTTGGGATCGGTGTACAGGGTGAACTGCGATGGCGCAACGCCGAAATAGCTCCGAAACTCGTCCACGCCCATCTGTTTGTTCGCCGGGATGGTCTCGGTGAGGTTCATGGCAGTGATCTTGGACTCGTTGGCCTGACCGTAGGCCTGCTCGACCGGAATGACCAGTGTCTTCGTCTCCCCGACCTTCATGCCCAGAACCCCCTTTTCGAAGCCGGGGATCATCTGCCCCTTGCCCACGGTGAAGTTGAGGGTGCCATAGGTGCTCTCGTCCCCTCGGAAGTTGAAGAACAGGGACTTCGGATAGGTAGCGTTGTCCACGGCCACCGCATAGAGTGAGGTATCGAAAACCTGGCCGTTCGGCAGCTTACCGATGTAGTCCACTCTCACCATGTCCCCTGAGGCGACGGTCCTGCCGTCGGTCAAGAACGCGTAAGCCCCGATGGACAAGGCGGCCACAATGACCACGGCGATGATTGCCGCCAGCGTTCCCTTCCGCCGCAACCGACCGGTTTTCGATGTTTTGGAGCCCATTGCAAAAGACCGGCCTATGATTCTGGAAGGGTCATTTAATGGTTGTGGGCAGGCACCGCTCTCGCGGGACAATGCTGGCATGATGGGCCCCATCTGAGAACCCTAAAATACGGGTCAGGTGTTACGACAGCCGATGAAGACCCTTTATGTTCACTCTGACTACCTGGAGTACGCCGTAAAGAAGCGGACGCCCGTGGCAGATCAGATCACCGAGGAAGAGAAGCAGGGCCGCTGGGAAGAGGTCCTTATCGATTTTATCAGCGTTGAGAAGCAGGACGAGGAGGATATCGAGGGCATGGCCAAGAGGGCCGCGGACGACGTTCTAGAGGTGGCCAAGAAGGTCGGGGCCAAGAGCATCGTCCTCTATCCCTACGCTCACCTGTCGTCCTCGCTAAGCTCCCCCGACGCGGGCAGGAAGATGCTCAGGACCATGGAGGATATCCTGCGGAAGGAAGGCGCCGAGGTCCATCGTGTTCCCTTCGGCTGGTACAAAGCGTTTAAGATGAGCTGCAAGGGGCATCCCCTCTCGGAGCTGTCCCGCGAGATCCGGGTGACCGAAAAGAAGCGGGTCGAGGTCGAGGACTTCGATCCCGCGGCGCTCCTTAAGCAGGTGTCCAAGTCCAAGCTAAGCAAGGGCGACCTCAAGGAGAACGACCACCGCATCATCGGACAGAGGCTCGACCTCTTCAGCTTCTATGACGTCGCCCCGGGGATGGTGTTCTGGCACCCCAAGGGGATGGCCATCAGGAACGCGCTGATCGAGCTCTCGAGGGAGGAGCACCGCAAGGCAGGATACAGGGAGATACGCACGCCCCAGGTGATGAGCGATATCCTATGGAAGGTTTCCGGGCACTGGGGGCACTACAAGGACAACATCTTCCTGACGAACTACGACGACAGGCAGTTCGCGGTCAAGCCCATGAACTGTCCCGGCGGCATACTGGTGTTCAAGGGCCGGGAGAGGAGCTACCGCGAGCTTCCGTTGAGGATGCTGGAGTTCGGCGACGTGCACCGCGTCGAGCTTTCCGGGGTGCTCTCCGGACTGTTCAGGGTGATCCAGTTCACCCAGGACGACGCGCACATCTACTGCACCGAGGGGTCGCTGGAATCGGAGATCGTGGGCGTGATGGCCCTGGTCGACCGCTTCTACAAGCTCTTCGGCTTCGAATACCGCATGGAGCTGTCCACCCGGCCGGAGAGCTTCATGGGCGATCCCGCGCTGTGGGACCGGGCGGAAGCGGCGCTGCGCAAGGCGCTCGAAGACCGCGGCGTCAAGTACGAGGTCAATGCCGGCGACGGCGCGTTCTACGGTCCGAAGATCGACTTCAAGATCAAGGACTCCCTGGGACGGGAGTGGCAGACCGCTACCATCCAGCTCGACTTCCAGATGCCGGAAAGATTCCAGCTGGAATACGCCGGGGACGATGGCAGGATGCATCGGCCGATAATGCTCCACCGCACCGTGTACGGCTCCCTGGAGAGGTTCATGGGCATCCTCCTGGAGCACCTCAACGGTAACCTGCCGGTTTGGCTGGCCCCGGTTCAGCTCAGGATCATTTCGTTCAAGGACAGCAACAACCAGGCGGCCGAGGCGGTGCACAAGAGGTTCTTCGATCTAGGATACCGCGTGGAACTGGACCTGAGCTATGGAACTGTGGAAGGCAAGATAAGGGACGCAGAGCTGCAGAAGATCCCGTACATCATCGTGATCGGGGACAAGGAGGAGCAGAGCAACACCCTTGCCGTCCGGCGGCACGGGACCAAGGCACCGAGGTACGGTGTCAAGTTCGAGGACTTCGCCAAGCAGCTCGAGGAGGAGTCGGACCCTCATCGCGCGATATGAGCGACGCCTTCCTCCAATGGCCAGGGCACAGAACGCATTCATTAGAGCGAGGAAGGCATTTCCCCAGCGTAGGTCCAAGCGGTCCTAAACGTTCCAGCAAGGCCTATCTTCGTCGCTAAGGCCATCTTGAGGTGTTCGGCTTCGGCATGTCGAGTAAGAATCCCTGTCCCCAGGGATGCATATCAGGTCTCCGAGGAGCCTCTCCGCGGCCTCTGGGTCTTCGGTGGACCGGGGCGGACGATGAGAAAACTGGCCAAGCGGCGGCCTCTGAGCAGTTGTCCAGGGGCCCCGTTGCTGGCATCTATTCGTCGACCTTGCCGATAAGGGGCCTCGTGGGACCTGCCCTGAGGAACGGCACCGCATCACCGATGCCGGGGTTCCAGCCCTCTCACGCCGCCCGGTCTGCGCAGGGCCGACCTCTTCCCTCCGCTTGTTCCTGATGCAAATGACCTCATGGCAGGGCATGGGCCGAGCATGCTGTCCGAGGAACGAACGATGCCATGGCGGCCATCGGCATCCAATGTTGGAGGGAAAGGAAGAGGATCAGCCGGACTGACGGACCAGTTCGGCGATGGCGTTCCCGGCCTGGACGGTGTTCAGCGTTCCGCCCATGTCGGCGGTAACCTTCTTCTGTTTCATGGCCATCTTGACAGCCCACTCTATCATGTTCCCCAGGTCCTGCCGGCCGAGCTGGTCGATCATCAGCTTCCCGGCAAGGATGGCGGCGATGGGATTGGCCTTCCCCTGCCCGGCGATGTCCGGAGCGGAGCCGTGAACCGGCTCGAACATCGACACGCCGCCGGGCGAGATGTTCCCGGACGCCGCCACCCCGAGGCCGCCCATGATCTCCGCCCCGATGTCGGTGAGGATGTCCCCGAACATGTTGGGGCAGGCGACCACCCCGAAGCGCTCCGGAGCGCGCACGAGGGCCATGGCCATGGCGTCCACGAACATGTACTCCACCGGGATTCCGTGCTGCTTGGACCTGCGGTCGAACACGTCCCGCCACAGTCCGTAAAGCTCGGTGCACACATTGGCCTTGTCCACCGCGGTGACCTTCGGCCTGTTGAGCCGCTTCGCGGTCTCGAAGCAGTAGTCGGCGAACCTCTCGATGCCCCGGCGGGACATCATGCCGATCTCGAACGCGAACTCCTGTTCCGAACTGGCCTTCGACCGAAGCTCCAGATCGACGGTGTACAGCTCGCGCTTCAGCGACATCCTCGCCTCCGCGTCGAGCCCCTTCAGCACCCCTCCGGCGCCCATGTAAAGGTCCTCGGTGTTCTCCCTTAGGAACAGGATGTCGAAGTTCTTCTCTCCCTTGAGAGGAGTGTACGGATGCCAGGCCTTGGACGGTCGAACGTTCACGTACTGGTCGAAGGTCGTGCGCATCTTGATCAAGATGCCCTTCTCCAGCACTCCCGGCGCCACCCGGGGGTCGCCGATGGCGCCGAAGTACACCGCCTGGTGCTTGCGCATGAAGGCGATGTCCTCGTCCGTCAACAGCTCGCCGGTCCGGAGGTAGCGGTCGGAGCCCAGGTCCATA
>JAKIXL010000129.1:4230-4555 GCA_022709105.1 Thermoplasmatota archaeon
CCCCCGGGGCCACGGCTATCTTGTACATCGCTTGGCCTCCTTGATCCGAGCCATAAGGCCGCCCGAGGCGATCAGCTCCTTGACATACTGGGGGTACTCGGGGAACGTCCATTCCTTCCCTCTGGTCTCGTTGCGCACCTTGCCACTGTCTATGTCCACCGATATCACGTCCCCCTCCTCGGCCTCGATGCTGCACTCCACCAGTGCCAGGCCGATGTTGATGGAGTTGCGGTAGAATATCCGGGCGAAGCTCTCAGCGATGACCACGTCCACCCCGGCCTGCTTGATGGAGCGGGGGGCGTGCTCCCTCGAGGAGCCGCAGCCG
>JAKIXL010000012.1:0-3466 GCA_022709105.1 Thermoplasmatota archaeon
GCGCGGGAGGGTTGTGGGCATGCACCGCCTGCGGAGCATGCGCCGACGTGTGCGGCGCCGGGGTCGACTTCCCGGAGATGGTGAGAGAGCTTCGACGCAGGTCATCTAAGGCATCGTTGCCCGTTGCAGCCCATCACGGGGTGCTCACGAGAGCGGCGAAGCTCACCGCCTCACCCGATCTGGAACCGAGGTCGGCCGGGTGGCTGACCCCGGACCTGGAGATCGACCCGGCCTCCGACGTTCTGCTGTTCGTGGGCTGCGTCCCGTACATGGACGTGACCCTCAGATACATACGCGATGACCTGTTGGAGATCCCCCGTGCATCGGTCCGGCTGCTTAACGCGATGGGCGTGCGGCCGAGGCTGCTCGCTTCGGAGAGATGCTGCGGGCATGATGCCTATTGGGCCGGGAACGACGATCTTTTCAGAGAGCTGGCCGTCATGAACGTGGAAGCGGTGAAGGGTTCCGGGATCAAGGAGATCGTCGCTTTCTGCCCAGAATGCGCCTACGCATGGAGGGACCTGTACCCCCGGGCCTTGGGAAGCACCGGGCTTCGGGTCCGGACCATGTCAGAGGTGCTCGCCGAAGGCATCGCCGCCGGGAAGCTTCGGCTCAATGGCGGCGATGAGACCGTTACGTTCCAGGACCCTTGCCGGCTGAGCCGGGGGGCGGGCATAGTGGACCAGCCGCGCGAGGTGCTCAAGCTCACCGGCACGCTCAGGGAGATGGAGCGCAGCGGCGCCATGTCGGGATGCTGCGGCACGGCTGGCTGGGTCGAATGCGACCATACTGCCAAGAAGGTGCAGTTGGAGAGGCTCGGTGAGGCGGGAGCGACCGGTGCGGAGACCTTGGTCACGGCCTGCCCCAAGTGCCTGGTGCACCTATCGTGCGCGGACCGCCATCATGGTCCAGGGCTCCAGAGGCGCGTGCGCATCGAGGACCTCCATGTCCGGGCGGCCAGGTCCCTCTTGCAGTGATCGTTGGCAGGTTCTCTCGACGCGCATCGATGGTCCTGAGAAGTTGTATGGTCGGCCGATGAGCGTTCAATGAATTGACAGGAGAGATCGACCGGATAGTGCCCCCGTGTCGCCTCGGCCTCCCCCGATCTCGAAGGGCCTTTTTATGAGACGGGACAGGAGAACGTTGGGACCGGTGAGGTCCGGGAGCGTGGACATCGAGGGCGCGGGTGGGCCGAAGCAATTATGGGGGGGCGCTGCCTGGCGGGGAACGGAGCATCTCCACCAGGCCTTCGACGCCCTATAGTAATGGGGCGCTCGGGCGATGGTTCTGGCAAATAAGCTGGACGATGGCCGCTCGACCTCCATCCCATGCCTTTCCGCGGATAGCGGTTGTGCGCGGGTCCGGTCTCAACCCGCCCCATCCTTGGCCAGAGGGCGTCGGCCTTGACCTGTGATCACCTCTTCCGCCGTTCCTCGGCCTCCCGCTTGGCCTTGATGTGACCGGCCGGTCCTCCCCTCTCCTGCATCGCCTTCTCCACGCACTCGTCACGGTCGCACACGAAGGCGGCGAACTGGTAGTTCTTGGCCGGCCGGCCGCATATCTGGCACTTCTCTTTCTCGATGTCCATGGACCATGGACCGTTCTGATCGGTATTAATTCCATCGCGTCAGGGACCGATCACGGGCCCGCTAGGGTGGCCTCGGCCCGCTCGTTCTCAGACATGGCCGCCAAGGAAGAGACCTTGGCCATGTCCAGGTCCAGCGCCTTCGCCACCCTGGTGCCGTAGTCCTTGTCGGCCTTATAGAACACGGCCGCCTGGCGGTACTGTACCCGCCTTATGGCCCCTCCCAGATGCTGGGCTATGTTGGAGATCAGGTGGTCGCGGTCCATGTCGCTCAAGACCCTCCGGTACAGCTCCCCTGCTTGGAAGTAATCGTCCTCCAACATATCGAAGGAGTGCCTGGCCATGATAGCGTCCTCCAGCGCCAGAGCGGGAACGTCCTTGAGATGCTTGGCCTCTCCATAGGGGTTGACCGAGTTCGGATAGTAGTTCGCCATGCGGCCATGGTTCCCCCCTGTCACCATATTGCCGTCCCGCTGGTTGGTGTACGCCTTCGTGCCCTTGGGCGAATTGACCGGGATTAGGTCGTGGTTCTTGCCCAGACGGTATCGATGGGCGTCCTTGTAAGCGAAGAGGCGGCCCTGCAGCAGCTTGTCCGGCGATGGATAGATGCCTCTCACCAGCGTGCTGGGGGCGAAGGCGGCCTGCTCCACCTCAGCATAAAAGTTCTCAGGGTTCCGATCGAGCACTATCTTGCCCACCCTGATTAGGGGGAAGTCCCTGTGGAACCATACCTTGGTTACGTCGAAGGGGTCGAACCGGTACTTCCGGGCCTGCTCGGGCGACATGATCTGGACGTATGCTGTCCAGGATGGGTGATCGCCCCTCTCGATGGCTTCGAACAGGTCCCTTGTGGCATGATCAGGGTCCCGACCGGCCATCTCCGATGCTTCCTTGGCGGTCATGTTCTTGATGCCCTGATCGGTCAGGAAGTGCCACTTGAACCAGCAGTGCTCACCCTTGTCATTGTAGAACATCCAGGTATTGGCCCCAAAACCATGCATGTGACGATAGTCCGCGGGAGTACCCCGGTCCGAGAACAAGAAGGTCACCTGATGCACCGACTCAGGGACAAGGGAGAGGAAGTCCCAGAACATGGTCGGGTCCTTAAGGTTGGTGCGTGGGTCCCTCTTCTGAGTGTGGACGAAGTCAGGGAACTTGATGGCGTCGCGAATGAAGAAGATCGGGGTATTGTTGCCCACGATATCGTAGTTGCCCTCCTCGGTGTAAAGCTTCAGCGCGAACCCCCGGGGGTCGCGTTCGGAATCGGCGGAGCCCTTTTCGCCGCCCACCGTGGAGAAGCGCGCGAACAGCTCGGTCCTCTTGCCCACCTCCGAGAGGAACCTCGCGCAGGTGTGATCGGATATGTCATCGGTGACCTCAAAATATCCATAGGCCCCCGCCCCCTTGGCATGGACCACCCGTTCCGGGGTCCTCTCCCGGGTGAAATGGGCCAGCTTCTCTATCAAGTGCGAATCGTTGAGCAGGCCATACCCGCCCTTCTTCCCGGTGGTCATCGATGATTGGTCGTTCTCGACTGGCCTTCCTTCAGTGGTGGTCAGATATCTCTTTTCCATCGTCATCTCATGCTCCTCCTTCCCCATGCGCACTTCGGGCGAGGGCGTACCGCCTACCGCGTTCCCTGCGAGCGAGCATGGACCGTCCATCCTTCAACGAGCTCACTACTGTTCTTAATGTTTCTCAAATTGGAGGCTAGTTCTTTCGAAACCTGTATATCGCTCCCGGAACTTCACTTGACCGTGAGAAGGACCTCCTTCGACTCATCCATGGAGCGCTGGCTGGCATCAGTCATACCTGAGGCCACGCTATGCCAGCAATGTGGTGAATGCGCCTCGGTGTGCCCCAGTCAGAGGCACGGCGGGG
>JAKIXL010000012.1:3476-19976 GCA_022709105.1 Thermoplasmatota archaeon
CCTGCGGAGCTCATGTCCCGGGCTCTGCTGGGAGCATGCCGCCCAGAGGATGAGGGCTCGCTGTGGCTGTGCGCCAGATGCATGGGCTGTTCTGAGAGGTGCCCGTCCGGTGCGGAGCCGGGGGAGGTCATCGCCCTACTACGGGAGAGGACGGCAGGTGGAGGCAACGTGCCCTCATACCTGGTGGACGAGGCCAAACGGTTCGCGACCACCGGGATGTGCTTTCCCAGGACCGGCATGACCAAGAAGCTCAGGAAGGAGCTGGGCCTGCCGGACGGTGAAGTGAGCGCGAGGGCTCTCGGGGAATGCTCGGAGATCGTGCGCCTCACCGGCCTTCGGAGGTTCGTCCGTGAATGAGCGTTTCTATCTTTTCTCCGGCTGCCTGATCCCTACCCGTTTGCCCTTCTTGGAGGCGTCCTCCTGCTTCGTGCTCGACCGGCTGGGCATAGAATATGAGCATCTGCCGGACGCGGCATGCTGCGTGGAGCCCATCGGACTGCGGACCATGGCCAAAGATACTTGGCTGGCCTCCGCGGCGCGCTTGCTTGCCATAGCCGAGGAGGATGGCAGGGACATCCTCACGCTGTGCAACGGCTGCTATATGTCCCTGCGGGAGGCGTCCCACGCTCTAAGGGACGCTTCGCTCCGACGGCAGGTCAACAGGACCTTAGGTGCCATCGGGCGCGAGTATCGCGGCACTGTCTCAGTCCGACACTTGCCCGGAGCATTGCTGGAACGGGAGGACGATGTGCGGAAGGCCGTCGCCCGACCGATGAACTTGAGACTAGTGTCCCATCCGGGTTGCCATATGGTCCGGCCAAGCGCCGTGCTGGGGCTCGATTCGTCCTTCCGCCCAGCGGTCGTGGACCGCATCGCCTCGTGGACCGGAGCGAGGGTCGAAAGAACGGATGATTGGCCGAGCTGCTGCGGCGGCGGCCTTGCAGGCATAAGCGAGGAACTGTCATCGAGAATGCTGATCGGCCCGTCTGAACGCTATATGTCATCTGGAGCTGCGGCGGTCCTTACCCCTTGCCCGTTCTGCTTCGTGCAGTTCGATATTAAGCAGAAGAGTGGCCTGCCTGTGCTGTATCTAGCGGAGCTGCTCGCTCTGGCCATGGGCGCTGCCCCCGAAAGCATAGGGATGCAGCATCACCGCAAGAAGGTCAATGTTCAAGGGATGTAATGTCGAGGGACAGGTCGGCCGCTCTCGCCGAGTGAGTGAGCCACCCCAGCGATATTATGTCGACCGAGGCCGCGTAGTCCGGCGCGGTGATGGGAGTGATGCCTCCGGACGCCTCCACCAGGATGCGGGGGTCGATGGCCTTGATCTCATCCCGGCAATCCCCGGCCTCCTTCGGCGCCATGTTGTCCACGAGGATTATGTCCGCTCCGGCCTCGGCCGCTTCCCGCGCTCCCTCGAGGGAGGTGACCTCCACCTCCACCTTCTTCGTGAACGATGCTTTCTTCGCGGCCTTCACCGCGGCCGAGATGGAACCGACCACGGCCAGGTGGTTGTCCTTGATCAGTATGCCGTCGTCCAGCCCGAAGCGGTGCGGGTCGCCGCCGCCCAGGACCACCGCCTTCTTTTCATACCGCCGGAAGCCGGGGGTCGTCTTCCTCGTCCCGGCTATTATGATCCCCGGGTTCCTTTCCCGGCAGGCCGCCAGCACCTCGCTGGTCGCTGTGGCGATGCCTGACATGCGCATGAGCATGTTAAGCGCGACCCTCTCTCCCGACAAGATGGAGCGAAGGTCCCCCTCCACCTCCAGAACCGCGGTGCCGGAGCACACCCTATCCCCGTCCCGGACCAAGGACCTTGTTCTGAGCCCGAGGATGGAAAACGCTTCCGCAGCCTCCTCCAGACCGGCGATCACGCAATCCTGCCGCGCGATTACCTTGCCTGATCCCCTGCGGTCCCCGATCAGCGCTTCGGAGGTGATGTCGCCCCGACCGATGTCCTCGCGGAGGAACTCCCTGATGCCGCCCATGGCCCAGGAATCAGGCGACGGGTTAATGAACCTTTATCGTCAGATCTCGATCTCCTCGTCCGTCTTGGGCAGCAGGACCTTGATCCCGTCCTGCTCGATGTCCCTGGCCAACGGCTCACGGTCATCGGAGTGCATGATCACGACCTTTTCCGGCTTGCAGGCCCTGACGAACGCGAGCAGCTCCGCATGGTCCGCATGGGCGCTGAGATCGAACTTCTTGACCTCGCACTTGATTCGCACCGGATGGGGTATCTCCTCCTTGCTGGCTTGAACGTTAATCACGCCCTCGTTCAGCAGCATGTTCCCGTTGGAGCCCTCCACCTGGAAGCCGCTGAGCAGCACCGCGCTCTTGCTGTCGTTCTTCACATCGTCGATATAGCTCAATACCGGACCTCCGTCCAGCATCCCTCCGGTGGTGACGATGACCTGGGCCTCTCGGCGCGCCCTGTAGCGGTCCTGAGGGGTGCGGACCTCGTTGAACTTGCGCTTCGCGGCCTTGAGTGCCTTCACGTTGCGGATGTACTCCGGGCGGTCCAAGTACATCCGGCTTATGGTCTTCCCCATCCCGTCTACCCACATATTGTACTTAAGGTCCTTCAGGATGAGCATCAGCTCCTGGGTCCTCCCAACGGCGAAGCAGGGCAGGATCGCCCTTCCGCCCCGCTCTACCACCTCTTTCACCTTCTCGATGAGCTCATGCTCGGTCTTCAGGCGGTCAGGGTGAAGGCGTCCGGAGTAGGTGCCTTCGATTATCAGGTTATCGCACTTGACAGGATGGGCCCCCCATACCAGCCGCATGTTGTAGGTGTGCATGTCCCCGGTGAACACCGTGGTCTGTTCCCCCTTGAGCTCGTACATCGCCGCTCCGGGCAGATGGCCGGCGGGGTGCAGCGAGACCTCGAAGCCCCCGACGTCCATGATCTCCCCATAGGTCATGGGGGTGAAGTTGCGCATCATGGCCTTGATGTCAACGTCGTCGTACGGTTTTGGATATCCTTCGATGTCAGCGATCTTCAGGGAATCGCGCACCAGAAGCTCTGCCACATCCACCGTGATGGGCGTCGCCACTACCTCAGTGTCGTACTTGCCACATAGCCAGGGCATCATGCCGCAGTGGTCCAGGTGACTGTGGGTCAGGAAGGCCATGTCCACGGGGGGCGCGGCCAATGGATAAGATGGGGGCTTTGACGCGGTCATGCCGTACTCGAACAGAAGGGTGGCCCCTTTATTGTGGACGAGCATGCCCATGCGGCCGACGACGTCGGCGCCACCTAGGAACTTGATCTTCATTTTGATACCTCCTTTTCATTCTCCGATTATTTGCATAATGATCATTCTATCCCTTCCACGGTTATCCAGTTCCATGAGCACCACCTGTTGCCAGGTGCCCAGATCCGGTCTTCCCTCGTGGAAAGGGACCGTCAGAGATGTACCGAGGAAAGCGGACCGTATGTGGGAGTGGCCGTTCCCGTCCCCCCACCGCAGGTGATGCTCGTACTCGATATCCTTTGGAAAGGAGCGCTCCAGCGCATCCCTCATGTCCCTGCGGAGACCTTCCTCGTTCTCAATGGTGAACAGCGCGGCGGTGGAATGGCCGACGAAGACGCAGGCAAGGCCTTCCTTGAACCCTGATTCCCTCACCGCACTGACGAGCTCCTCGGTGAGGTCGAGGATGTCGCCTTCCGCAGAGGTCCTCAGCGTGAGAACCTTCCTAAAGCTACCCATGGCTCTCTCTTCATCAGGGCTAGCCATAGAAGGGTATATTAAATTGATGCCATGGGAAGGGGCCGCCCTAAGGACTCCTTCGAGAGACCCATAGGGCCAACTGGCCTGGACGCCCGGGCGTTCGGGAACTATGCAAAGAAAGAAGGAAAGTTTTTTTTATGTCCGCGGTTTGAGAGCGATTGTGCCTGAGAATATCGACCTGAGCATGCTGCGCCATAGGGCTTACGAAGAAGATAGGGTCTGGCTGTCCTCGGCCTTCCGGGTCAAGCTCATCAAGGATGGCATAGAGAAGGCCGGAAGCATTAACCAGCTCGGCAGGGCCCTAGGCTACCGCTCCAGGGTCCATCCCGGATGGAGCATCCGTCAGATCCTCATAGGAAAGCAGCCCTTCCCTCTTGAGCGATTGAAGGCGTTCTCCGAATTCCTTGATTATCCCTTGGAAGACATAATGCGCCATCGTACCCAGCACGGTGCAGTGACCTTGGACAGCACAAGGCGGGCCCTTGATGCTTATGGGATGCGCTACTTCATTCCCCGCTGAAAGGGACGTTTTCTTTCCGTCTAATATAATACGGTAGTGATTTATAGTCTCAGCGAGATGCCTCTAGCGTCGGACATCCGTCCGACTGCAGGGATGGGAGTGCTCTTACGTAAAGGGTCCAGGATTCGGGACGAGACCACTAGCTCGCTCGTTCACAATGGAGTATACCACCTCGCGGACACTTATGACGATGAGGAGGCCAGGAAGTTCGACGGCCCCATCGTTTATAGCTTCTGGAGCGCGGTCAAGTACACTTTCACGCTGTCCCTCATCCTTTGGTGGCTCCCCATCTTTGGCCAGATGATCGCGGGTTATGTCGGAGGCCGTCGCGCCGGAGCACCTTTCAAAGGCATGATGGCCGCCCTGATCCCAGTGATATTCATCTTTGCCATAAGCACACTGGTGAATGCTGGAATAATCCCCACTGTTTACTTCGGTGTCGACCTGACCCCTGAGGCGGTGGTCGTGGCCATAACCGGCTATGTGCCGATCATCGAGCCGTATGTGGCGTTCGTCAACATGTACCTAACCTCGTTCTTCACCTCGCTCCACTCCACGGCGAGCCTTGGGCTGGACAGCTACGTTACGACGGTGGCCTTCTCTTACATCGGCGGGGTGCTGTCCCAGCAGACCCACCGCGAGATGCTGCTGCTCTCCAGGATGAGCAGGGGGACCCGGACCACGGTCGTCCTCGAGGGCAACACCTTCACCACCGCCCAGCGCGAGCCCGTTGGGCGGCGGAGGGGGCGGGGCTTCGAGGACCTGCAGATCATCGACGCGGAGCATGACGGTGCGGACGGCATGCCGAGGACCATGCGATCGGCGAAGAGGGCCTTGTACGAATAGGAGGAGGACCTCCTGCCCATTGCTCCAAAGGAGCGCAAGGCGCTGCGGGAGAGGGCGCAGAGCATGGCTCGCGAGCAGAGAGGGGTGGAGAGAAGGATGGCCCGCAGGATGATCGAGGAGGAGCGGCCAGAGCGGCGGCCTAGTGGGGAGAAGAGAGATTGGGAGTTCATTTGAACGTTCGGTCCTCAGCTAGGTGCACCCCGAACTCTTTTATACAAGCATATTTTGTCGAGTCTAGGCGAGGAAAAGATGTTCTGTCCCAAGTGTGGCGGTCTGCTCAGGGCCAAAGAGGGCAGCAGGACCGAGTTCGTATGTCCAAGCTCCAAGTGCGGTTTTGAGCAAAACGCCAAAGACCTCACGAAGGAAGGTGGGGCCACCAAGGTCAAGATCGATATGAAGAGAAGCGAGGTCGAGGACTGTCCGGTGGTCGATGCCATCGAAGGGGTGATGCCTAAGACCGCGGTCCCCTGCCCCAAGTGCGGCCACAACGAGGCATATTGGTACCTTCGTCAGACCAGGAAATCGGATGAGCCGGAGACCACCTTCCTGACCTGCTGCAAGTGCGGCCACAAATGGCGCAAGTACTGACCCAGCTCGCCCTAGGCAAGGTTTATCATGGACCACATGTTTACCTAAAAAAACCATTAGGAGCTTATTTGGAGGGAGTTCATGTTTCACGCCAAGATCAAGTCCGAGACGCTCAAGGGGGTCGTTGACGTGGTCTCGACCCTCGTCGACGAGGCCAAGTTCAACATCGATGCTGACGGTATGGAGCTAAAGGCGGTCGATCCCGCACACGTCGCGATGGTCGACCTCAAGGTCCAGAGGTCGGCCTTCGAGGAGTTCTCTGCTGACGAGACGGAGCTGGGCATCGATCTTGACAAGATCAAGGAGGTGCTGCGCCTCTCGCGTGCGGGCGACATCATCGAGATGGAGCAGGACGAGGCCAAGAACCGCCTGGTGCTCAATGTCGGGAACATCACCAGGAGGATGAACCTGGTGGACACTGCGGGCATGAGCGACCCGAAGGTGCCGAACCTCAATCTGCCGGCCAAGATCACGGTGACCTCCGATGAGCTGCAGAAGGGCATAAGAGCGGCTGAATCGGTCTCCGACCACATCGCCCTCAACGCGTCCCCGGAAGGCTTCGAGATGTACTCCGAGGGAGACACCGACTCGGTGAGCCTCAAGCTCCCAAAGGACCTCCTGATATCCCTGGATGTTTCCGAGAAGGTAAAAAGCCTGTTCCCGCTGGACTATTTTTCCAACATGGTGCGATCGATCCCCGCCGGCTCGGTAGTGACCATCAATCTCGGTTCCGACTTCCCGGTGAAGCTGGAGTTCGATATCGCGGACAAGCAGGGAAGCGTGGACTATCTCCTCGCCCCGAGGATCGAGAGCGATTGAGCGCCTCGGTCCTTTCTAAAAATTCCTTTCCTCCCATTCTCATTAACCTTGGAATCAGCATCGGATGATGGGTCTGGCCCCGCCTCGGAGTTCATAAAAACTTATTTAACATGGACCCATTATTGTCCATCTCCGCCCGGGGTGACCGAACTGACCTTGTACGATGAGCAGACGATTCAGATGCTGGAGACAAAGGCGAACCTGCTCCGGCGCCATATCATAAAAATGACCTTTGCCGCCCAGTCAGGTCATCCTGGTGGTTCGCTCTCGTACGCAGATGTCGTCACCGCCTTGTTCTTCAAGGTCATGAAGCACCGTCCGTCGGAGCCCAACTGGGAAGGGCGCGATAAGTTCGTCCTCTCCAAGGGCCATGCCGCCCCGGTCTACTACGCTGCTCTGGCCGAGTCGGGGTACTTCCCGGTGGAGGACCTTCAGTCCCTTCGCAAATTGGGGTCGCACCTCCAAGGTCACCCGTGCCGTATGAAGACCCCTGGCGTGGAGATATCTACAGGATCGCTGGGACAGGGGCTGAGCGTGGCCAACGGGATGGCGCTGGCAGCCAAGTTGGACCGCCGCCTGACCCGCATTTTCTGTCTGATGGGGGATGGAGAGCTCCAAGAGGGGCAGAACTGGGAGGCCGCGATGCTCGCCTCCCACTATAAACTGGACAACATCACCGCGTTCATCGACCGCAACAAGATGCAGATAGACGGGCCAACTGAGCAGGTAATGTCCCTGGAGCCGTTGGGCGACAAATGGAGGGCTTTCGGCTGGAACGTCATAGAGATCAACGGACATGATCTAAGGCAGATCCTGGACGCTTGCGAGGCGGCAACTCGGGTCACCGGCAAACCGACCATGATCATCGCCCATACCATCAAGGGCAAGGGCGTGTCGTTCATGGAGGGCGCCATCGCCTTCCATGGTAAGGCGCCCAATGCCGATGAGTACCGCATCGCCCTCAAGGAACTGGGAGAGAGCATATGAAGTGGGTCTATACCAGCCAGCGGAAGGAGTACGCCAATGCTCTGGTGGAGATCGGGATGGCCCGCACCGACGTGGTCGTCCTGGACGCCGATCTGTCTTCGTCGACGAGGACCGTTGAGTTCGCCAAGAAGTTTCCGGAGCGGTTCTTCAACGTGGGGATCGCCGAGCAGAACCTCATGGGGACCGCGGCCGGCCTCGCCGTATCGGGCAAGACCGTCTTTGCCTCAACCTTCGCGGTGTTCGCCACCGGGCGGTGCTGGGACCAGGTCAGGCAATCCATCGCCTATCCGAACATCAACGTTAAGATCGTGGCCACCCACGCCGGCATCACCGTCGGAGGGGACGGGGCGTCGCACCAGGCCCTGGAGGACATTGGCCTGATGTCCATCCTACCCAACATGTGCGTGATCGTGCCCTCGGACGGCATCGAGGCGTACAAGGCGGTAAAGGCGGCCGCGGAGCGCCCGGGACCATGTTACGTGCGGATGGGGCGGGCGTGCCTATGGTCACGACCGTAGACTCGCCGTTCACCATCGGCAAGGCCACGGTCCTCAAGGAAGGTCCGGACGTCACCTTGGTGGGCTGCGGCCAGATGGTCGCTGTATGCATGGACGCGGCCGAGGAACTCAAGAAGAAAGGCATCGAGGCGGAGGTGGTGAACATGTCCACGGTGAAACCGCTGGACGAGGACACGCTGATACGGTCGGCGCGCAAGACCGGATGCGTGGTCACGGCGGAGGAGCACTCCGTGAGGTCGGGACTGGGGTCCGCGGTGGCCTCTGCGCTCTCGGAGAACCATCCAGTCCCTCTCATGAAGGTGGGCACCCCGGACTGCTTTGGGGAGTCTGGAGAGAGCAATGATCTGATGTGCCGTTATGGGCTCACCGCTGAGCACATCGTCGCCTCGGCAGAAGAGGTCATCAGGAGGAAGAGAGCATGAGGATCTTCATTGACACTGCAAATCTGGACAGGATAAGGGAGGTCAACAGCTGGGGCATTCTGGACGGCGTTACGACCAATCCCAGCCTAGTGGCCAAGGAGAACACTGACCTTAAGAGCCTGGTTAGGGAGATCTGCGAGATCGTTGATGGCCCCATCAGTGCCGAGGTCATGAGCGTGAGAGCGCCGGACATGATAGCCGAGGGACGCGAGCTTGCCAGGATACATCCCAACATCGTCATCAAGGTCCCCATGACCGAGGAGGGGCTTAAGGCGACCAAGGCCCTCGCTTCCGAGGACATAAAGGTCAACATGACGCTGATATTCTCCACCGCCCAGGCCCTATTGGCGGCCAAGGCCGGTGCGCGCTTCGTATCGCCGTTCGTCGGCCGCCTGGACGATGTCGGGCAGGACGGCATGAAGCTCATCGCCGAGATAATGAACGTTCTGGACAACTACGACCTGGACACAGAGGTGATAGTCGCTTCGGTCCGTGACCCCGTGCACGTTGTGGAGGCGGCAAGGCTGGGCGCCCACATCGCCACAGTACCTTACGACGTACTTAAGAAAATGTTCAACCATCCGCTCACGGACATCGGGATCAAGAGGTTCCAGGACGACTGGGCGAAGGTCTCGAAAAAGTAGGGACAAAACTTTTTTCCCATTATTCCAAAGAGGATTTTTATAAGTTACCAGCATTGTAAGGTACGTGGACGCCGAGGTCGTGATAATTGGTGGAGGCCCGGTGGGATGCACCTTCGCCGCACAGACGGCCACCTTCACCACCGTGGTGGTGGAAGAGCATGCGGAGATAGGTTCTCCGGTGCAGTGCGCAGGTCTCGTACATCCTCGCGTGGTGGAGATGGCCGATGCGCAGGATACCGTAGTGAACACCATCACCGGCCTGCGCCTGGTTCCCCCTGGAGGGAAGGCGCTTGAAGTGAGGTCAACGGAGACCAAGGCAGTGGTGATCGACCGGCGGAAGTTCGACCACAAATGCTGTGAGCGGGCGGTCCGAGAAGGGGCGGACATCCTCGAAGGCCACGAGTTCCTGGGCTTTGGGCGCGAGGGGAAGAGGCTCTCGGTCAAGGTCCGCGGGCCTGAAGGGCCCTTGACCCTGGAGGCCGACCTCCTGGTAGGCGCGGACGGCTATAAATCGAGAGTGGGGAAGATCGCCGGGCTGGGCCCCGCTAAGGAGTCGATAAGGGGCATCCAAGTGGATCTTGACGTAAGGATGGAGGACCCTTCCATGGTCGAAGTCCACATAGGCCAGAGGATTGCTCCGGGCTTCTTCGCGTGGGTGATACCGTGTGGAGACTTCACCAGGATCGGCCTGGGCGTATCTCAGGCCGGTGGCCCTCCAAGCGGACATTTGACGGCCTTTCTGAAGAAGCGGGGGTTCGGCGGTGCGGATCGACTGAGGATGGTCTCCGGGGTCATTCCGATCGGGCCACCGAAAAAGACCTTCGGTGACAACATCCTCCTGGTAGGCGATTCCGCGGCCCAGACCAAGCCGCTGTCGGGAGGGGGCTTGTACACTGGCCTGCGTGCCGCACGATGGGGGGCGATGACCGCGGTCGATGCGCTGAAGGACAAAGATCTCAGCGCGAAGCGCCTTTCAGGGTACGATGAGAAATGGCGGGCCGATGTAGGCAAGGAGATAGAGCGAGGGCTCTTGATACGCAAGGTCTTCGCGAACCTTACGGACAGGAAGATGGACGATGTCTGCCGGATGCTGGACCGACCCGATGCCAAAGAGGTGCTCGCTACCGGGGACATTGATTTCCCATCAAAGCTGGCCTCTCCGCTGCTGAAGACCGTCCCGACCCTGGTGAAGTTCTCCCCCCAGCTGATCGGGACCCTCATCAGACGAGAGCAAAGGTGAAATAGCGCCCCCTGGCTGTATGGTCGTGCTCCTCGCCAAGGTGCCTCGGGAGCGGGCCGAGACGGTCCGCAAAATGTTGTTCAAGCACAGGCTGGGCGCCAAGGACCGTCGGATCATGAGGACCGATGAGCACGTCCTCATTCCCCTAAGGTCCTCCCTGCCCTCGGAGCTCGTGGAGGATCTGGGGATCGAGCTCATCGAGGGTGAGACGATGGAGAAGACCTGCTACCGCCCTCCCTACGATCTGGTGCTGGAGAACGCCGATCTGCCGGAGGCGGTGAAGGCGGAGCTTCCCCGGCATTGGGAGATGCTTGGTGATGTCCTCATACTGCGCCTCCCGGCAGGCGTTTCAGCGTATCATCAGGAGATAGCACGGGCCTACGCCGAGGTATTGGGCGCAAGGACGGTGCTGAGGGAACGAGCTCACATAGGGGGCGTCTATCGCACTCCGGACATGGAGCTGTTGCTGGGCGATGATGCTGAAACGGTCCATCTGGAGAACGGCATTTTTTACAAACTGGATGCTGCCAGGCTGATGTTCTCCTCCGGGAACATAGATGAGAAGATGCGCATGGCGGGCCTTGATTGCCGTGGGGAGACCGTGGTGGACATGTTCGCAGGCATCGGCTACTTCACGCTGCCTCTTGCCCGTCATGCCCGGGCCTCCAGGGTGATCGCCTGCGAGATCAACCCGTTGGCCTTCCGGTACTTGCGGGAGAACATTGCCCTGAACCGCCTGGATGATGTCGTTGAACCGGTGCTTGGCGATAACCGGGACTTGCCTGGGGAGGGCATCGCGGACCGGGTGGTCTTGGGATATGTGCGCACCACTTCCTGCCACCTGAAGGACGCGTTCCGCCTGGTAAAGAGGAACGGCACGGTCCATTATCAAGACACGTTTCCACTGGAGGTCTTTCCGCGGAAGGCCTTCGAGAACCTCGATGCCGCGGCCGGCGGGCGAAGCTACGAGGTCCGCCTTTCGCGTGAGGTGAAGTCCTATTCCCCAGGGGTCTCCCACATGGTGCTCGACGTCCTCGTCCTCGATTAAGGCCGCTCGGCCCTCTCGTTGGAACCGGACGCCTCCAAGAGCAGCTTAAGCGCCTCGGCGTACTCCTCGCCCTGAGAATCGAGCAACCGGCGGGCGAAGGGCTCGAGATAAGCCCCGTAGTCCATCTCCTCGCGAGTGAACTGCCAGCCTTTGGCCTGTCCTTCGCCCAGAGCAGATATGAGGCCGAATGCGACCGACCGGAGCCGGTGATCGGCGCCTTTGCTCTTCTCGATGTTACGGAGTGCCGCTTCCTTACCCTCGGTCTTGGCGGTCCGGGCCACTCGGTCGGCATAGGCGCCGACCGGTCCGAGCTTGACAAAGGACGGCAGGGCGCTCTCGATGCTGCGGTATGACTCCATGCGAGCGGCCTCCGCAAGCATCTGGGCCGGGCTCAGCTCAGAACGCTCTGCGATCACCCGCCTCACAATGTCCGGGGAGGCCACCGCCGCGAGCAGGGCATCCCGGTGCTCTGGCCATAGATCGGAGATCAGGTTCGCCGCCTGGTCCGTCCTGGAGAGCACGCACATCCGTTTCTGCCCGAACAGAGCGAACAACGCCCTCTTTTCGATCTCAGAGCCTCTGATGGCGGCCATGAACCTCTCTCGGTCTTTGCCATAGCAGGTACCGCCGATCATGTACGCCTCGTCCTGCCTCTCCTTGATCGCCGCGACCCTGGCCTTGGCATGCGCATCCACCAGGGAAGCATCGTTAAGCTCGGCCTTGAGGTACTTGGCCACTAGGTCCATGGACAGAGCATAGGCCTCCTTGACCCGGCAGCCGGCACATTCGCTCTCGCACCTCAGGTCGCTTATGGCCTCGACCTCGAAGTCATCGGTTGGGTCCTCCGCGGCGATGCGGCCGGCCAGGGCGTGAACGGTGTTCAGCTCGCCGGAGCAGGCAGGGCATACCCTGATGACGGTCCCAGCACCTTTCCAATGGACCCTGATCCCTCGGCCGTCCTTAACATGAGGACAGTCCCCTGCATCGTCCAGGTCGTACGGCAGAAGGGATATAGCCTCGTCAACGTACGCCTCAGGAGGTCGGGGGCCGTCAGGCGAGCAGACCGTGCACTTGTCCGTCGAATAGATATGAAGGCCTCGTTTCCTGGCGATGTCCCAGAGCGCCAGGAGCCTAAGCTCCGGATGATCGAAATGCTGCACTCCGATGAGCTTGTCCTTCTCTACCTTGCCTCTGACCGCGAAAGAGACCTCTCCCATGGGGGTCTTGGCGGCCGCCAGATATGGGACCTTGCCGGCCTCGTGCAGGGAGATCGTTGCCGCGTAGGCCCTGACCAGCTGGTCGCCCCAGTTCATGGCCCGCTCCAGCTTTTTGGGGTCGGACCTTGCCTGTGACACTTTCTCCATTTTGCTGATGGCCTTCCGGATGTCGCATCGCCTGCATTCCCTGGTACACTGCGGCATGAGCAGCCGGGGGTCCCGGGCCAGCATCCGAGACCTCTCGAGCAGGTCCTTCTCCAGCGTCTTGGGTGTGGCCTTGGCTCCCCTGAACCTAGCACGGCGTCCCATGCGCATACCCTACAGCACCACCGCTCTTAAGGCTTAGGGGTCCCTTCCATCCCCGGGACCCCGCCTGCCTCCCGGCGGATGGGCGGCCCCGTGGGGCGATACTTCTAGGACGGATATTCTCGGACGAAGATATTTATCCGCGAAGCAATTATTGCGCGCGGGATGCATTGTCAGCGCGGGAGGACTTCTATAGGGGTTACGTCAAAGGCTATGAGGAGGGCCTGAACAAGGCCTGGGACGAGCTCATAGGGTTGACCACCAAAGGTTTTAGTCCTCGGGAGATCCAGGTCATGGCAAAGAGCAAGCGCCAATCCATAGGTGACTCGGTGCGCGACATCAAGACAGGCATCAGGGCCGAGACGGGGATCGACCTCCTTACGAAGTCTCAGGCCAAGGCACCCAAGGTGAACGTGGAGCTGGGCAACACCTATCTCATAGAGAGCATGTACCCCACCAAAGCGCTAACGGCAGTGAACCAGCTCACGGCCGACGGCACGAAGGCGCTGTGCATATTGAGGAGCTTCCCCGGCAACTATTGGGACGGCCTCAACGAAAGCGTGACCGCAGTATGGCTGACAAAGCATGAGAGCGGCCAATACGGGAAATTCGCGGTCCTGTCCCCCTCGGACATGGGACGCATCGTGTCCGAGACCCGGAGCTTCATGAAGGAAGAGGAGGGGCGCGTCGTCCTCTTGGAGGGCGTCGAGTACCTCATCGTGCAGAACGACCAGGTCGGGGTGCTGAAGTTCCTGCAGACGCTCTCCGACCTGGCTGTCACCATGAAGGGCATACTTCTCCTCTCGGTCTACCCTCCGGCCCTGGAGGACCGGATCATCAGCAACCTGAAGTGCATCACCAGCGGCACGTTGTGAAGGGCCCTCATCTTTCCAGAACGACCTCGATGGACGAGACGTTGGTCTCGCCGTCCGCGGCTGCGATATGCTCGGTGCCGATGCGGACTTCCTTGACCGTCGCATCGCGGATGAAGCGGTTGCGCACGATCTCCGCCACGTCCACAGCTTTGCTGATGGCCTTCCCCCGGGCCTTGATGACCACCTCTTTCGAGCCGCTCCGGAACTGGGTGACCACCGCCGTGACATAGTCCATGGTGTCCTTCCGGCCGATGAAGATGATATTGTCGCCGATCATCTCGACCCTCCGGCGAGAGGATCAGTACTGCCGGTGCTCGCTGAAATAGCGCATCATGATGCGCCGCTGTCCCTTGCGGAGGATCTCCGACAAGGTGGAGGTGGACACGTTGAACGAGGCAGCCAGTTCCTTAAGGCCGACCTTCCTGGGGAAATCGAAGTACCCTCTCTCGAAGGCCATCCTGGTCACCTGCTCCTGCCGTTTGGTCAGCTCATCGGTGTCGCTGATCTCTGTGAGCTTGATGAGCTTGGGCTGAGCATTGATCTTGCCGAGATTGTCGATCAGTTCCTGCAGCGCCTTCTTCTTGGTCACCAGCATCGTCCACTTGAGGCGGCCGTCCCCGGTCGTCATGGAGCCGGTGAGGAAGCACTCGGTGCCTGCCAGCAGGCGGCAGGCCACGCACTGGTTGGTGGAGAAGGCGGCCAGCGCCCGGCTCTTGTCCACGGCGCTGATGTCAACGTTGAATATGTTGGGATTGTTGCGGACCTGCTCGATGACCTTGGGAAGGTCCTCCTCGTTCTCCACATCGATCTGGACCAGGTCCCTGACCCCCTCTTTCATATCCTTCGTATCGATGATCCTTATCACCGAGGGGTACATCTCCACGATGTCGGTGATCCAGTTGTCTGGCATCGATAGTGACACGACCGCTTCCATCATATCTATCGAGTACCTAGATGCGTTCTAAGGATAAATCCCCCGCATCTCCACCGCATCGACCACCTCTTTCATGGCCAGGAGGTAGGCCCCGGTCCTCATGTCCACCTTCCTCTCCGCGGACCTGGAGAGCACACGGCTGAACGCCGCGGTCATGATGCGGTTCAGGCGCTCGTTGACCTCGTCGACCGACCAGAAGATGAACTGGAGGTCCTGGGCCCACTCGAAGTACGACGCGGTCACCCCCCCGGCATTGGCCAGGATGTCGGGGATGACCATGGTGCCCCTTTCATGCAACGTCCGGTCGGCCTCCGGCAAGGTCGGCCCGTTGGCCCCCTCGGCCACTATGACCGCCTTGATCCGGTCAGCATTGCTGCGGTCGATCGTTCCTTCCAGCGCCGCAGGCACCAGCACGGTGCATTCCAGCTCCAGGAGATCGCGGTTGGTGATGTTCGTGGCTCCCGGAAAGCCTTCGACCGAGCCGGTCGCCTTCTTATGCTCTTTTACCTTGTGGATGTCCAGGCCTGCCGGGTCGTAGATCCCTCCGGAGGAGTCGGAAACCGCTAGGACCTTGAGGCCCAGCTCATCATGCAGCAGCCTGGCAGCGTTCCCGCCCACGTTCCCGAAGCCCTGCACCACCACGGTGGACCGTTCTGGCTCGAGCCTCTTGGCCCTCAAGGCCTCGCGCACGCAGTACATCAGTCCCCGGGAGGTCGCCTCGCTCCGGCCCTCTGATCCACCCAGGGCGATAGGTTTCCCTGTCACGCTGGCCGGGGTGACCTTTCCGACCTTGTGGGAGTAAGTATCCATGATCCAGGCCATTGTTTGGGAATCGGTGTAAACGTCAGGAGCGGGGATGTCCTGGTACGGTCCGATGATCGGCTCGATCTCCGTGGTGAACCTCCGCGTCAGCCTCTCCACCTCTCCCTTGGACATCTCTTTGGGGTTGCACACCACGCCTCCCTTGGCGCCTCCGAAGGGGATCCCCACGGTAGCGCACTTCCAGGTCATCCACATAGCCATCGCCCGGATCTCGTCCAGAGTCACCCCCGGGTGATACCGTATGCCGCCCTTGCACGGGCCCCTGGCATCAGAGTGTTGGACCCGGTGGCCGGTGAACATCCGGTATGAGCCGTCGTCCATCTTGACCGGGAAGCTGACCGTCAGCTCCCGCTTGGGATGTGTCAGGAAGCTGATCATTCCTTCATTTAGGCCTAACGCCTCGCCCACGCTCCTTACCTGCTCTTTCGCCACCTCATACGGGTTCATATCTGCCATGCCGGGCCCTCCTTCACGGATAGAAGGATGATAAGCTCCATTATCGCAGACTGCATATATTCCGATTTGGACGCATCGTGCAATGATGAGGAACTCGGACATCGCTAGCGTGCTTTTCGAGCTCGCGGAGATCATGGACCTGAAGGGCGACGTGTTCAAGCGGAACGCCTATCGAAAGGCGGCACAGAGCATCGAGGATCTGGACGTCGAAGTGAGCGATTACATGTCCAAGGGGAAGCTGGAGAGCATCCCTGGAGTGGGCAAGGCCATAGCCAGGAAGATAGAGGAGCTTGTGCAGACCGGCGGCCTGAGGAGCCTGGAGGAACTGAGGGCAGAGTTCCCCGCAGGGATTATGGAGATGATGAAGGTCCCCGATGTCGGGCCCCGGACCGCTGTCACCCTGTACCGCGAGCTGGGAGTGTCCGACCTGGAGGGCCTGAGGAAGGCTGCCGAGGGGCACCGCATACGGTCCCTCAAGGGGTTCGGCGTCAAGAGGGAGGAGAACATCCTAAGGGGGATCGAGC
>JAKIXL010000130.1 GCA_022709105.1 Thermoplasmatota archaeon
CCATTGACGAGATAGTCGATTTCAGGTTCAGCCTGGTAAGGGGGAAGCACCGCATCGACGCCACTGACTTTCGGAAGTATGGACGGATTGTCGATCACACCCGGGACCTGGCGCTGGCCGTGAACCCTCTGGAGGTCGAGGCCAGGTTCCAGAAGAAGCCCTCGGGCCGGCTGGTGCTGGACGACGAGGTGCAGCCTTTCGGCCCGTCGGCCAGGCTAAGGGACCTGTCCATTGGGAACCCGCGTTACGATCATCATGTGGAGAAGGCGTTCTACGATACCGATCTGAAGGCCACAGATGCGGTGAAGGCCCTTTATCGGGACGGGGTCCTCATCTCCAAGATCCAGAAGGCGTTCTCGGTCGGGGCGTTCGGCATCGACAAGAACCGCCGCTTCGTGCCGACCAGGTGGTCCATCACTGCGGTGGACGACATACTCGGTAAGGATCTCTTGAAGGGGACCAAAAGGAACCCGGTCATCGAGGACTGGAGGGTGTATGACTGGGAGATGCTGGATAACCGGTGGAGCGTCCTGCTCATGCCAACCACTTGGAAATATGAGCTCATCGAGGCCTGGTACCCCAACACCACCTGGAACCCCATGGGCCATGACATAGAGATCATCAGCTCGCACGAGTTCTACGAGGGCAGGAGAGATTACGCTGAGATCGGAGGATGCTATTACGCGGCAAGACTGGCGGTGAACGAACTGCTGACCGCCGAAAGGCGCCAGGCCGGGGCGGTAATATTCCGGGAGGCCCATCCCGGTTACGTCATGCCGGTGGGCGTATGGAACGTCCGCGAGAACGTGAGGGCGGCGCTTAGAACGAGGCCGCACAGCTTCGAGACGATGTCCGCGGCGCTGCAGCATGTGACCTCCAGGATGGACATCCCCCTGGCCAGATGGATCGGCGCTTCTGCGGTCCTGACCGACATGCTCACCCAGAGGAGGCTGGACGATTATGTCTGATCTGGACTCGTTCCTAGAGGACGGCGGCCCCCGGGTAATCAGGAAGGAGTGCTCCACGGCGCTGTCCCCTTCCCGCCTGCCCGGACTGGACCTGGCCCTGAACCCTTATGTCCAGTGCTCTCACGCCTGCGTCTACTGCTATGCCCCTTACATAATGCGGGTACCTCCTTTGTTGTGGGGCACCAACGTTCAGGCCAAGGTCAACATCACGAGGCTGCTGTCCCGGGAGCTCCTCCGAAAGAAAGGGGTCATCGGCCTCGGAACGGTCACCGACCCCTATCAGCCGGCGGAGGAGGAGATGAACCTCACGCGGAAATGCCTGGAGGAGATGGTCCATGCCTCCGCCAGCGTATCGATACTCACCAAGTCCGACCTGGTCACCAGGGACATTGATCTGTTGTTGCGGATGGCCTCCGCAGAGGTAGGCATATCACTGAATACCTCTGTCGACGAGAGGGCGGCGATCTTCGAGCCCGGCTCTCCGCCCCCTTCCCGAAGGCTCCGCGCCGTCCGTGCGCTGGTGGATTCGGGGATAGGCACCTATGTGTTCCTCGGGCCAGTTATCCCGACCATAACCGATCACGATCTAGACGGGCTTGTGAACTCATTAATCGAGACCAGGGTGCGCTCGGTGATGATCGACCGGCTGAACCTGAGGCCCGGCATGAAGGAAAGGATGGCTTCGATCATGGCCGAGCGGTCGCCGTCCACCCTCGATGAGTTCTTGTCATCGGTTGACGACGACAGGTTCTATGACGATCTGATCGCTTTCTTGAAGCGCTCGCTGACCGACGGCGGCATTGTGGTCGTCGATGCCTTTTGAGATCGGAGGGCCGGAAAGGCGATGTCCGGGCTCGGCATAACATGCCATACCGGCTCCCTGAGGGCAAAGAATCCATAACAATTATATAGAAGCGATAAACTATCGGGCCCAACGAAAGGAGGATAATAATGGCATATTCTCTAGGACAAAGCCAACCTATCATCGTGCTAAGAGAGGGCACTGAGCGGACCAGGAACAAGGAAGCTCAGGCCAACAACATCGCCGCGGCCCGCGCCATAGCTGACGCGGTGCGCACCACCTTGGGACCGAAGGGCATGGACAAGATGCTGGTCGATTCCATCGGCGATGTCGTCATCACCAACGACGGCGTCACCATCCTGAAGGAGATCGATGTTCAGCACCCCGCGGCCAAGATGGTCGTGGAGGTCGCCAAGACCCAGGACTCCGAGTGCGGGGACGGGACGACCACTTCCGTGGTCATCGCCGGCGAGCTGCTGAAGCAGTCCGAGAGGCTGATCGACCACAACGTGCACCCGACCATCATCGCCAACGGCTACAAGCTCGCTGCAGCCGAGGCCATCAAGGTGCTCGAGAAGATATCTGTAAGCGCCAAGGGGAACGATGTCCTGAAGAAGGTCGCCATGACCGCCATGACCGGCAAGTCCGTGGCTGGCCAGCTTGAGTACCTCGCCGATCTGGCGGTCAAGGCCGTCAAGACCGTGGCCGAGGACTCGGACGGCAAGATCAAGGTCAACGTCGACAACATCAAGATCGAGAAGAAGACCGGCCTGACGGTCGCCGACACCGAGCTCATTAACGGGCTGGTCGTGGACAAGGAAAAGGTCCACCCTCGCATGCCCAAGTCCGTCAAGAACGCCAAGGTCGTCATCCTGTCCTCTGCACTGGAGATCAAGAAGACCGAGGTCGAGGCCAAGATCCAGATCCGGGACCCTGCGGCCATGCAGCGCTTCCTGGACGAGGAAGAGGCCCAGCTGAAGGGCATGGTTGACAAGATCAAGGCCGTGGGCGCCAACGTGGTGTTCTGCCAGAAGGGCATGGACGACCTCGTGCAGCACTATCTCGCCAAGGCTAACATCTACGCCTGCCGGAGGCTCAAGGAGTCGGACATGGAGAAGCTCGCCAAGGCCACCGGCGGTAATGTCGTCGGAAACCTGGACTCTCTCAGCAAGTCCGACCTGGGATGCGCCGATATGGTCGAGGAGCGCAAGATCGGAGAGGAGATGATGACCTTCGTCACCGGGTGCAAGAACCCCAAGGCCATCAGCATCATCGTCAGGGGCGGCACCGAGCACGTGATCGACGAGGTCGACCGCGCTCTGCATGACGCCCTTAGGGTCGTCGGGGTGGCCCTGGAGGACGGTAAGGTCGTTGCCGGAGGCGGCGCGCCCGAGATCGAACTTGCTCTCCGCCTGGCAGACTACGCTTCCACCGTCGGCGGCCGCGAGCAACTAGCCATCGAGGCCTTTGCTGAAGCGATGGAGATAGTACCCTGGGCCCTCGCCGAGAACGCAGGCCTGGACCCCATCGACCTGGTCATCAAGCTGAAGACCGCCCACGAGGGCAAGAAGAACGCCGCCTACATGGGGATTGACCTGGAGACCGGCGAGACGGCCAACATGATGGAGGCCAACGATGTCTTGGAACCGTTCAGGGTCGGGAAGCAGGCGATCAACTCCGCCACCGATGCCGCGGTGATGATCCTGAGGATCGATGACGTCATCGCCTCCAAGAAGATGCCCCCAGGCGCGGGCGCTCCTCCTGGCGGCATGCCCGGCGGAATGCCCCCAGGAATGGGCGGCGGCATGCCCGGGATGATGTGATCGGGGACAACAATCCTCGAAAACCCCTTCCCTTTCCAATTTTTCTTCCAAAGATAATATCATTCTGCTTACCAATTCACGCATCCGGGCACGTCATTTACTAATATTCCCGACCGCTAGGGCTAGAAAAACGAGTGGTTGGGTTACTATGAGCAAGATCACATCTGCGGCCACGTTGATGGTCGTCGGGTTGTTCCTCCTCGGCATGGTCATGGTGCCGTTGGGTACGGCCTCGGCCTCCGATCCGGTCCTGAAGGTGGGCGACCGCTGGGGCATGGGCAAGGAGATTGACCTCGGAGCCAACGTCACCTCCAAATTAAGCTATATCGACAACCTGTTGAAAAGCCAGGCCAACGTGACCATCGATCGGTTAAGCGTCGATTCCAAGGTGGCCTACTACGTGCTTTTCGAGATAACCGGCGAAACGGCGACGACCTATTCCATCACGGCCAAGATGGCCTTCCGGTTCGCCACATCGGCCAACCTTAAGGTCACTGGAGGAATGCCGGTGGCCGGCACATACGGCGTCTATGACAACCCCTTCGATCCCAAGTCGACCGTGGCCAAGGAGGCCAAGACCGTGAGCATCGACCTGGAAGAGAAGATGGGCGTGGTGCTGACCGGGACCGCGACCGTTGAGAAAACCAGCATGGCCATCACCAACATCACTTGGTCCTTCAAGGGCGCTCTGAGCGTTGAGATCGATGCCAAGAACATACCTGACATCAATACCACCGGAAGCGTCCAGATCATCTCGTACAAAGACTACGATGTGGGCTTCGAGGCCGTCGCCGGGGTCGACCTGTATATGGACTTCACGCCGGCTCTGGACCTGTTCCAGGCGCCGGTGGTCCAGGGTGAGACCTGGTGGACCAACGAGACCGCGTTGACGGTCGCAGGCAGCGTCAACGGCCACGTGAACGCCCATGGGCTGACCGATGATATCAAGGCCCAGATATT
>JAKIXL010000131.1 GCA_022709105.1 Thermoplasmatota archaeon
GATCCTCAACGGGGATACCATCATGATCGAGCAGATGCCGATCTTCGGGGGGTACTGCGGAGGGGTCGAGGAAACTGCCATCTGCGATGTGGCCACCCACCTGGCGTCGTTCACCCTGTTCAACGGGAACTTCCACCTGGACGGTCCGATCCACATCCGCTGGGCATCACCACTTCTCGGGAGACGCTGCAGATCGCCGGCCACGTGGCCGCCGCGGTCGATGCGAACACCGACCTGTTGATCGCCAACCAGTACTACCCCATATCGGGTCCCTGCACCGAGATGTGTCTACTCGAGACGGCCGCTCAGGCCATGGTGGACACTGCCTCCGGTCGGGAACTGCTGTCCGGGTCCGCGGCCGCCAAGGGCGTGGCCATGGACAAGACCACCGGTATGGAAGCCAGGATCATGGGCGAAGCTTCGATTGCGACCTGTGGCATGAAGATCTCCGACGTCAACGAGATACTCGAGAAGCTGGTCAGCTCCTACGAGGGCAACTACCACAAGCCTCCTGCCGGCAAGCGCTTCCAGGAGTGCTATGACGTCAATACCGTCAAGCCCACCGACGAGTACCTGAAGGTCTACGACAACGTTGTCAAGACCCTGAGGGACCTCGGCCTAGCGATCAAGTGAGCCTAGGGCTCCAGAAACCTTTTTTCCTTTTATTTTTAACAACTGGACGGCTAACAGGAGGAGAATGGAAATGCGAATAGGAGCAAAGATCGGAGTAATCTTGATAATCGCGTGCCTAGCGATGTTATTGGTGCCAGTAGGCCACGCCTCCGCTTTTGGTGAGGAGCTGACCACTCCTACCGGAGGCACGGGAGCTACGGGCGACCAATCGTTGCTGGAGGATGAGCTGCATAAATACAACAAGAACCAGGACGTCTGGTTCATGCTCATGCTGGTCGCCTTCCTGATGATGTTCATCCGGAAGTTCGAGTGGGGCGTCGCGCTCGCGGTGCTCCTGGTGACAGTCACCAGCTTTCTGGCATACATGGCCGTCGAGGAGTTCTTCTTCGATAAAGCGTGGAACCAGGACCTGATGTTGATGGGAGTGATATGTTCGATCACCGTGGTCATCGCGATAGGGATGTTCCTTGGGACGGTGAAGATGTGGCAGTACTTGCTCGTCGGAGCCATATTCGGTCCGATGTTCGCTTTTATCGAGTGGTTCATGTTCACCTATCTGGACGGTGTTGTCGACCCCGGTGGATCGATCCTGGTGCACATGTGCGCGGCGTACTTCGGCATGGGCGTTATATTGACTATCAGGGAGAAAAGAGCGTTCCATGAGCCGATGTACACCACAACACATAGCGTCACCTTCGTCTGGTTGGCGTCAATGCTATTATGGATGTTGTGGCCTTCCTTCGTGACCGCCCTGCTTCCCGCGGACCAGGTCACTTGGGGAATGATCACCTGCTACATGGCAGGCATAGGCTCGATAATCACCACCTATATCATATGTCAGCTGGTGCAGAAGAAGGTCAATCCGCTGATCTATACATACGCGATGCTGGCCGGCCCGGTGGCAATCGGTTCACCGCTGCTATCGGTCAACCAGTGGGGAGCGCTCATAATCGGATTGATCGCCGGTGCCCTGTCCGCCCTGGCGTTCATCTACCTGCAGCCGTGGCTGTGCAAGAAGATCGGAGCGCTCGACGTCATGGGCGTGCACAACCTGCATGGTGTCGGAGGATGGATCGGTGCCCTATCCGCTGCGATAATCATCGGTAGCGTGACCAACGCTATCGCCGCGGTCGGTGTCGTCATAATAACCATGGTCGTCGGCGGCATAACCGGCGGCATCGTGAGACTGACCAGGGGGACCATCACCGATGACATGCTGTTCACCGATGACAGCGACTTCATAAAGACCGAGGCCCCACCGCTGGAGGCTCTGCCCAGGGAGGTGATTGTGGCAGGCGGGACAGTTCCTGCAGACCAACGTTGATTCCTCCTCAAGAAAAACGAAGCGTGCTCCCACACGTGTTCGATACTTCCACCAAAACCCCTTCAAAACCTTTTCCCAATCACTTACCCGCATCGCCCCCTGTTCTGTTCTCAGCGCGTTCCGTTCGCGTAGGGTGATGGAAGGCCGGACGATCTTCCGGTCCGTGCGACCTGTTCTTCGATCCCCGATCCCCTCTACGCCTGAAGGCACGCCGGAGGCCATGATGATTATAACTATGTAGAATGAGCTAGAATAAGACCATCAAAGGCCCATTTTGGTGAGACATGGTCCCCATAGACAGATTATCGGCTGGTAGTCTCAGGGAGATCGTTCATCTGTCCGGAGAGGGCATAATGGTCCTGGACCAGGACGGGCGGATAGATGACATCAATGAGCGCGGGGCCTCGATGCTGGGCAAACGTCCGGAGGACCTGATCGGGCGCGTACTGGACCAGGCGGGCCTTCCAGCCGCGGCGGCCTCGGCAGGCCATCGAGAGGAACTTGTACTACTTGACGGCGGTCGAGCGGCCCGGTTTTCCTTGACCTCCGCGCCCCTCCGCGGCGACGAGGAAGGAAGAGGGACCCTGATCATCTTCCGGGAAATCACCGGCGCCTGGGAGGCCGAGGCCAGGTATCGCTCCCTGTTCCAGAACCCCCACGAGGTCGTGGCGCTGATGAGGTATGTGCTCGACAGCGAGGACAATGTCATCGACGCGGTCTTCGCCGACGTGAACGAACTGTTCACGGCCGCGACAGGGCTGACAAGGGCAGAGGTGGCGGAAAGGACGGCCACCGAGGTGCTCGGCCTCGATGCCGTGCGGGAGCACCTGTCCATCCTTCAACATGTCCGGTCGAGGAACGAGAGGATGTCCTGCGAGACCTATTATGCTCCGCTCGATGCGACCGTCCGCAACTTCTTCGCACCGGCAGGTCCGGACATGTTCATCCTTTCCTCGATGAACGTAACCAAGGTCGCAAGGGCCATGAAGGCATTAGAGGAGAAGGCCGAGGTCGCCCGCCGAAAGACCGAGGAGATGGAGGCATTGATGGACATCGTCCCATCGGCCATTTGGATCGCCGATGATCCTGAGTGCAAGGTCATCACCGGCAATAGGGCCGCCGATCTTCTCTACGAGTCCGAGGACGACGAGAACGTTTCCGCCGGGACCTCCAAAGGAGTGGAGCTCAACCCAACGAGGCGTTTTTTCAAGAACGGTCGGGAGCTTAGGCCGGAGGAGCTTCCGATGCAGGCCGCGGCCGCCACGGGAGCGCCACATCTCAATTGTGAGATCGACGTCCTGGTGCCCAGCGGTAAAAGGAAAACGATTCTGGGCAACGCGATCCCTCTATTCGACAATGACGGCAAGGTTCGCGGCAGCGTTGCATCGTTCCTCGACATCACCGAGCGCAAGACGACCGAACAGCGGCTCAAGGAGAGCGAGGCCAAATACCATGGGCTGTTCGATTGCCTGCACGAGGCGGTGAGCATATCGGAATACCTATTTGATGAGCAGGGAGAGGTAATCGACTGGAAATGCCTCGATGCCAATCGAAGGGCCTCTATGTTGTTCGGGAAGAGGAAGGAGGAGCTTATAGGCCTTAAGGCCTCCCAGATGGTTGGAGAGGCCACGGTGGCCAAGCTGCTCCCGATGGTGAGGGACATGAGAGCTTCCGGCCTCCCGCAGATGTTCGAGGACCGCTTCGAGCCATTGAAAAGGGACTTCCTCAACATGTTCAATCCCTTCGGCAAGGACCTCTTCATCTCCACATCGTTGGACATCACTGTGATCAAGGAGGCCCAGAGGCGGGCGGAGGACTACTCCAAAAAGCTCGAGCGCTCCAACGAGGAGCTGCAGCAGTTCGCCTACGTGGCCTCTCACGACCTGCAGGAACCGCTGCGCATGGTGACCATCTATATCGGCCTGCTGGAGAAGAGGCACGGCAGGGAGCTTAGCGATGAGGCAAGGAGATGCATGGACACCGCGGTCGAAGGGGCCCACCGCATGCGGCAGCTGGTGAACGACCTATTGGCCTACTCGCGCGTGGACTCGTTCACCGTAGACCTTGTTCCGGTCGATCTGGGAGAAGCGACCATGTCGGTGATGGCCGAGCTACGGCCGTCGATCATGGAGGCAGAGGCCGACATAATCATCGATCGACTTCCGATCGTGCGCGCGGACGAGGCCCAGATGAGGCAGTTGCTGACCAATCTGGTCGGCAACGCAATCAAGTTCCGCAGGGGACCTGCGCCGGTGGTCCGCATCTCCGCCGCCGCCACTCGGGAGCATCATCGAGGACAACGGCATCGGCATAGATCCCAGGCACTCCGACAAGTTGTTCCATATGTTCCAGCGGCTGCACACCAGGGAGGAGTACCCCGGCACCGGCATCGGCCTAGCCATAAGCAAGAAGATCGTGGAGCGGCACGGCGGACGCATCTGGTTCGAGTCGGAGGTCGGGAAGGGTACGACGTTCCATTTCACCCTGCCGCGGTCAGGGGAAGGCGATCAAGGACCGGTCGGGCCGCAATGACCTGCATGGCGGCCTCAATGTCAATTACGGACATCTGCGCCCG
>JAKIXL010000132.1 GCA_022709105.1 Thermoplasmatota archaeon
CTCATGGAGGCCCCTGGTGGTGCGTCCGCAGCTCAGGCAGGATGTGAACTCCGGCGAGAACGCGATCTGAGCGTTCTGAGTGTTCTGGAAGGTCTTGATGACGAAGGCCGCGATGCTCTCCGCCGGCGGCTTGGACTCCCCAAGCCAGACGTGAGTTAGCGAGCCTGCATCGATCAGGGGGTGGAACAGTCCTTCCTGCTTGACCCTCTCGATCGCCGAGATGTCCGCCCCGACGTTCAGGTAGGTCGAGTTGGTGTAATAGGTCGATTCGGCCGGTGTCTGCTCCAGAGGCATCTTGAGCCCGAACTCCTCGCCGATGCGCTCAGACTCGGTCTTCATGTAGCTTATGACCTTAAGGCCGAACTTGAGGGCCTCCTTGGATTCATGCATCTCCTTTCCCGTATGGTATTGGACCAGCTCGTTGAGGCCGACCATTCCCACCAGGAATGAGGACTTGTTTATGCGATAGTAGGTCTCCCCATCCATGTTCATGGTCAGCAGGGACAGCGGACCATTCTTGCCCATGTTGAACAGCTGGGTGATGAACTCCCTCTTAAGGATGTGGGCCTGGGCCACCATCTCGATGCGCTTGGTCAGCAGCTCGAACAGCCGGGCATCGTTCTGATGGGCATCGTAGGCCACCCTCGGGAGGTTGATGGTAACGTTCTGCATGGCGCTGTAGCGCATCTTCCAAGGTGTCTTGGCGTCATCCAGATCGCTCTGTTCCAGCTTGAAGGTGAGGCGGCAGCACTCTGAAATCTTGGCGGTGCCGCCGCGGTCGAACACAAAGTAGGTGTTGCCCTTCTCGGAGGCGACCTTGCAGATCTTATTGAGGAACTCCTCGTGACCCTCGGTCTTGAAGAACTTCTCGGTCATGTGCACGTTCGGCTTCGGGAAGAAGAACGGCCGCCCCATGGCGTCACCCTCGAGGTACACGTCGAAAAGCGCGTTGACGAACCTCTGCGCTTCCGGCAGGTAATCCTCATAGTTCTTACCGGTGAACTTGCCCTCCGGACCTATGGCCGGAACTCCCATGAAGTGGTCGGGGCATTCCCAGTACAGGTTAAGGTCGCTGAATATGGATTGCCCGCCACGAGCGACGGCCTGCTGCGCGAACTCGTATATCAGGATCTGGGCGATCTGCTTCATCCTCTTGTCGTCCACGTCCACAAGGTAAGGGGCAAGGAACAGGTTGAAGGCGTCCCATCCAATGGCCCCGGAGAAGTGCCCTTGCAGGGCGGCGGAGAACTTTATTATCTGCTCTATCAGCACCTCGGGATGCCTTGCGGGCTTCGCTATTGAGAGCGCGTTGGGCAGATTGAGCCCGAACTTCTTCACGTACTCGATGCTTTGTCCCGAGCAGTAAGGGCGGTCTACCATTCCTAGGTCGTGCAGATGAATATCGCCGCGCATATGCGCATCTGCAAGGTCCTGGGAAAAGACCTCGAGCAGGGCGAACTCCTTCTTGATGTTCTCTGCGAGCGTGAGATTGGTGGCCTCAGGACCGTGGGGGACGTTGGCGTTCTCCTTGTTCGGAGACATGATGATCTGCCGGGCATCGTAGAGAGGGACCCCCAGGCGGGTGTGTTGTTTCCTTATCTTAGAAAGTCCGTACTCGACGAGCTTCGCGTTCGTAAGCTCCCTTATCAGGGGAGCGGTGATCATATCGATCTCAAGCTCCGAGATCATCTTCTCGACCTCGCGGGAGATGATCGCCGCGGCGTCCTCGCTGATCGTGGTCTCCCTTATCAGCGCATCATATATCTTGGAGCGGTCCCACTTCTTAATCTCCTCGTCCGAGGTGCGGACGAAGAGAGATATCTCTGTTGACTCTCTATCCATATTTGCGTTCCGGGTGGCCTCTGCGCTTTTCATTGTCTCACGTTCTTCTCAATGATCTCCTCGTTCATGAATTAGAAAGGAGGGCCTATTTAGAAGGTCCTATTGCATCCATCCAACTCGGGGATTATGACATTCAGCACCTAAGTTTAAATGAATTTCTGAACTGGTTCTGTTAACAATTAACGCCCATAAACCGGGCGAGAAAAGCTATATCATTACCATATCTGTTACCATATCTGTTACCATATGTTCCATCCAGATAGGGACCTTAAGCAGACGATCATCTCAATGCTCTCAGAGGAGGGCAGGTCCATAAGCTATCTCTCCAAAGAGCTGAAGAAGCGAGGGTTCGATATGCACCGGCTCATCCTGACCGGCTATCTTCGCGCCCTGAGCGACCTCAACATCCTGAAGGAGAAGGAAGTCCCTCCTGCCAAGGTATATACGGCTGTCAAGGGCAAGGAGAAGGACATCTACATCCGGATAGCTGAGCATGCCCGGTCCATCTCCCCGGAGCGATCCGGAGAGCTCACCCTGTATGCCCTGTATAGATTGTTCAGGAGGCCGATCTTCAAAGAGGAGCTGGAGCGCGCCGGTGTCCTGGGGCTGTCGCCCGGAGTGCAAGCGAAGGAGGAGGAGATTGCCGATGCACGGAAGTTCATGCTCAAGGCGGGGTTCAAGGTCCCCACCAGCAGCAAGGCGTATGTGCCCCTCAACGACGAGCTGGAAGGGGCGTTCCAGGGCCTGCTGATGCAGATGGTCGTGACCGAATCCGAATCGGCCTATCTGGTCAAGGAGACCAAGCAATCCAAGCTGGATTTATGAAGGGGCGCGAAAAACGTATAAATCTACTAAAAGCCTTCACGAACGTATGGAACTCGTTGACCTGGTCGAATCCCTGAAGGCCTTTCCGGGCGTGACCAGGAAAAAAAGCATATCCTCCGTCATCAACTTTTTCCCCAAGCAGGCCCACACAAAGGTCCTGGCCTCCTATGGTGAAGATGCCGCGGTAGTTGAGGAGGGAGGAAAGCTCCTCCTTCTCGCCGCTGACGGGATCATGCCCGCGCTGATGCGCGCTCACCCCTTCTTCGCCGGCTACTACGCCGTCCTGGTCAACATCCATGACATCTCCGCAATGGGCGGCGTTCCCATCGCCATGCTCGATATCCTATCGATCAAGGATAATCGGGTGTGCTCACAGGTCATGAGGGGCATGGAATCCGCGGTGAGGAAGTTTGGGGTGCCCATCATCGGAGGGCATACCCACCCCGATTGCGATTACGACGCCATCGACATCGCCATCATCGGCACCGCCGAGCCGGGGCAGGCCATATTCAGCCATACGGCCCAGGTGGGGGACGATGTCATCATCGGGATGGACCTCGACGGCTACTATCCCGATTCGCTGCCATACGCCTGGGACACGACATCCAGGAAGGAACCCATCCTTCTGCGCAGGCAGATGCTCATAATGAACAAGATCGCAAAGCAGGGCCTGGTGCGTTCCGGCAAGGACATCAGCAACCCCGGGACCCTGGGGACCCTCGGCATGCTCCTGGAGACGAGCGGGAAGGGTGCCGTGGTCGATGTGGACCTGATCCCCAGGCCCAAGGACGTGGAGCTCGTGCAATGGCTCAGGTCCTATCAGGGCTTTGGCTACGTGGTGACATGCGCCCCCGAGAGTTCGCGGCAGGTCATCGAGATGTACGCCTCGGTGGGCATCACCGCCGCCGTCACCGGCAAAGTGACCTCGGAGCCGAAATTAGTTGTAACACAGAAGGATGAGAGCGCGGTGATGTTCGACTTCGAGAGGGAGATAATCACCGGCTGCAAGCCCACCTCCACAGTGGGATGGGAGTCCGTGGACCTGGGGAAATAAAGGTGCTAGGCCACGGGGGTTGCCGCTCGGACCGCTAGAGGTTGTCCAACCACTGGCTCAGCCCCGCTCCCCTTCGAGCGTAGGTAGTCCGTGGTAAGGCTGCTCCCGTCAGGGCCTAGCCCGTTCCCCACGATCAGAGCAAGGGGTGCCGCCCTCCAGCTGCACCGCGATGCTGCCACCGACCCCGTAGGACAGGGCCTCAACGTCAATGATTGGGCCTCTAGCGCTCCGGATACGACGTCCCCCGCTGTCACCCCCGCCTATCGACGATTACGGTGTACAAGGACACGCCGAACGTCCCGGTCAAGCCTAGCAGGTTCACCTATCCCTCGACCATATTTATAAATTCTGGAATGGGCGCGCGGTTATGAGTATGGGCCAATGCTTCCTGTTAAGTATAAAATAGTTTATTTACCTTTTACATTAATAAATTGATTTCATAATCAAATAATTTGAAATCTCAATGTGGAAGGCGGATCGAGTGGACGATAAAGGAAAAATGGATAGAAAGGAAGCCGCGGAAAAGGCCTTGCGGGAAGGCAGGTCGCACTTTGAGTTCCGCCCGGAGACGAGGCGGTTCCTCCTCGCCAATGCCGTGAACATCGCCATCGGCATCGCGCTCGTGATCATCGCGTGGTGGGCGGTGGCCGAGGCCATGATCGCCGTCCGGGGCGCATTTTTTCCGACGCCTCCGGAGACCTTCTCCGCCCTATGGGAGGCATTGGGCGGCGCCAAGATCAATGGCGCCACCATCTATTTCCATACCCGGTCCT
>JAKIXL010000133.1 GCA_022709105.1 Thermoplasmatota archaeon
CAACCTGGCAGTGATGTCTGCCCTTCTGCGCTCTGGTCTGCCGGCCGTGTCCCTGCCGCCCTCCGTCCTTGTCAGATTAAGGGAGGGCAGGATGGAGAGCGTGGACTTGGACGTCTTCCGCCGATATTTGGACCTGGGGATCGCCCCGGTGACCTTCGGGGACGTGGCATTGGACCTCGCTAGAGGGTTCGGGATATGTTCCGGGGACCTTATGATGGAGGCACTGGCCCGAGAGCTTCGGCCCGGCCGGATTATCTTCTGCTCAGATGTCGACGGAGTGTTCACGTCCGATCCCGCGATGGACCCATCCGCGCGCCTGCTGGAGGTCGTGGACCATGCCATGCTGGGCTCCCTGCCTAGGACCCAGCGATGCGCGGACGTGACCGGAAGCATCTTCGGAAAGATCGAGACCATGCTCCGCATCGCCTCCCATGGGGAGAGCTCTATGGTGATAAATGGCCTGGTCCCCGGCCGGCTCGCCGCGGCGATGAGGGGCGAAGAGGTCTTGGGCACGAGAGTGGTGGTGTAATGAAGGGTATCGAACAGAGGAAGGCCGAGCACATCAAAGTGTCCCTGGAAGAGGACGTGGTGTCGGCGTTCGACCATTGGGACGACGTGAAGCTGGTGCACGATGCCCTTCCCGAGGTGGACCTCGACGAGGTGGACACCTCGACCGTGCTCTTCGGCCGAAAGCTGTCATGCCCATTGATGGTCACTGCGATCACTGGCGGCCATTCTCAGGGAGAGAGGGTGAACCGCAACCTGGCGGAGGCGTGCGCCAACCTGGGCATCGCCCTGGGCGTCGGGAGCCAAAGGCCGGCACTGGAGCACGGCCCGCGTGAGAGCTATGAGGTCGTGAAAGAGTACGACGTGCCGCTCCGCATCGGTAACATCGGGGCCCCGCAGCTCATAAACCAGAAGAACAAGCGCGCTTTCGGCCTGGACGATGCCCGCGAGGCCATAGATATGATCGACGCCGACCTGCTGGCCGTTCATCTGAACTTCCTCCAAGAGATAGCCCAGCCGGAGGGCGACACCAATGCCAAGGGTTGCTATGACGGCATCCGCTCCCTGTCCAGGGAACTGCCCATCCTGGTCAAGGAAACGGGAGCGGGCATCTCGCGCCGAGTTGCCTTGAGGCTCAAGGGCATAGGCGTCCGAGGCCTGGACGTGGCCGGGGCAGGGGGCACAAGCTTCTCCAAGGTCGAGGGGCGGAGGGCCGCCAAGATGGGCGACCGGAAATGCATGCGCATTGCCGATACCTTCGGAGAATGGGGCATTCCCGCGCCGGTGTCGGTCATATGGGCCGACGTGGGTCTGCCGATCATCGCCAGCGGGGGCGTCGAGAACGGTCTCCAGGCGGTCAAGGGCATCGTGGTGGGAGCGGACTGTGCAGGGGTGGCCCGCGCCGTGCTGAAGGAAGCGCTGGAGTCCCCCAGGGCGGTCGAGGAGAAGCTTGGTCTGATCATCGAAGAGATGAGGATCGCCATGTTCCTCACCGGCTCGAAGAACGTCAGGGAGCTTGGTAACGCTCAGCACATCATCACCGGCGCCACCAGAGAGTGGGCCTCGATGGAGAAGGAGGTATGATCATGGACGTGGTCAAGGAGATCACCAGGAGAGCGAAGATAATCGATGGACAGGTCATGTCCTATCTCGATGGCGGGGACGACAAGAAGCTGATGATGGCGGTGAGGCATTACCCCATCGCCGGGGGCAAGCGCCTGAGGCCCATGATGGCCCAGGTGGTCGCGGAGGCCGTGGGAGGGGCCGCGGAGAAGGCCGTCCCGTTCGCCAGCGCGCTGGAGATCATCCACAACTTCACGCTGGTACACGATGACGTGATGGACAACGATTCGATGAGGCGCGGGCGCCCGGCCGTGCACGTGCTCTTCGATGTCCCGACGGCGATCATCGCCGGCGACGCGCTGTTCGCTAGGGCCTTCGAGATCATCACCGACACCGACGCTCCCCCTGAACATGTCAACCGATTGATCCGCAACACGGCCCGCACCGTTTGGGTGATCGCCGAGGGCCAGCAGGACGATATGGACATGGAGCAAATCCCGGTGGAACAGGTGTCCATGGATGACTACATGGCCATGATCTACAAGAAGACCGCCGTGCTGTTCGAATGCGCCGCCGAAGGGGGGGCGCTGATAGGCGGCGGAACTGAGGAGCAGATCGCCCGGATGAAGGACTACGCCCGCCTGCTCGGCATGGGCTTCCAGGTCTGGGACGATATCCTCGCGCTTACCGGCGACGAGAAGCAGCTCGGCAAGCCGGTCGGCAACGACATCCGCAACGGCAAGCGGACGCTCATCGTCCTCCACGCGCTGAGGGTCATGGACCGCAATGATCCCCGGCGGACCAAGCTCACAAGGGCGCTGGGAAATGAAAAGGCCACGCAGGAGGAGATCAAGGATGCAATCGACGTGCTGCATGATTGCGGGGCCATAGAGCATGCCCGAAAGACCGCTCAGGACTACGCCGCCAAGGCCGAGGAGCAGCTCGAGTGCCTGCCCCCATCTGCCGAGCGGGATTTTCTAAGCGGCCTCATCGGATTTGCGGTCGGTCGCAAGGTCTAGCAGCTTATGCCGTTCGAGGTCAGCTTGAAATCGGCCTCCAGCCCCTCGGGCATATGACGGGCCTTCATCAGCACCGCCCTCCTCATTCCGACAGAGCGTGCCTTGTCAACTCGGACGATCAGCTTGGCGTTATGATGCAGGGCGTGCCCGCCTAGCGCCTCGAAGGTCCCTGTCTCTATGTCAGTATAGACCTGGGAGGTGACCACCACTGGCAGCGACTTTTCCCTGGCCACATTGGTCAGCTTTGTTGTCTGCCCGGCAAGCGAGCGGCGATCGGCGCGGTCCTCCTCCCTGCTCGTTTGCCGGTAGTGCATGCTTATTGAGTCGATTATGATCATTCCGACGTCCACATTGCTTTGGGCAAGCTTGATCGCCTTGTCCACCATCCTCTCCTGCTCATCGAAGCTGCCGATGTTCGAGAACAGGATGTTCTTGGCCGCGGTCTCGAAGTCCGGACCGGCGATCTGCCGGAGACGTTCGATGGATACGCCCTCGGTGTCCAGATATATGACCTTCTTCCCGGCCTTGGCCATGTCCCGGGCGAGGATCAGGCACAGGGTCGTCTTGCCGGTCCCTGCCTCCCCGTAGAGAAGGGTCATGCATCCTGACTCCACGCCGCCATCCAGGATGGCGTCGAGGCTGTCGCACCCGAACGGGAGCTTGTCCATGGTCGCAAAAAACCTGTTCGATGATGATAAACTTTCTCCACAAGGGCGTGGTCGATGGAGGCCGCTGAGCCCTTCCCTCGGGAACAAGAGGAGCGGCGATAATGGCGGCCACGGCCTCTCTCCGATCGCCGCGTGCAGAGGATAGAGGTCTGCACCTCCCTGTCCATCACCTTGCTTGATGCCGCAAATGTCAGTATTGTCGCGTTGATCGGCCCCGACTTAGCTTACGGTTAGCAGCAATGAACGGTATGCATGACGGCCCTCGGCCCGTACATGGAAGCTTGCGCAGTTCATCAGGACCCGGCAGAGGAACGTTCGTCAGGGCTATTCCCACATGATGCGGTCCGCGAGGGCCAGGAGAGCTTCCTGGAAGATGCCCGGATGTGCATGGCACATCGCAACCATCTGCTTGCCTACGCCCCCACCGGACTGGGAAAGACCGCGGTGGCCTTGACCGCGGCCGTAGAGACGGCCCTGGCCTCGGACGGTGTGGCCCTCTTCCTCACCTCACGCCAGAGCCAGCACGCGATAGCGGTGGAGACCGCGAGAGGGATATGGCGGAAGCGGAGGATCGGGGTCGTCGACCTGATCTCGCGAGAGGACATGTGCCTGGCGAGGAGGGACGGGAGCCGCGTGCCCTGCGCGGGGGGCCACCGCTGCTTCTTCTCTCGAGACAACGACGAAGAGGACGACCTACTCCTCGATTACCCGCTAAACGTCCAAGAATCGATGCGATTGGGCCTGCGGACGGGGCAGTGCCCACATCGTCTAGCCATGCGCTCGGCGACCGAGGCCCAGTTGATCATCGGTGATTATAACCAGATGTTCTGCAGAGGACCGAACATCTTGCAGCGGCTCGGGAGGAAGGAGTCAGAAGCGGTCCTGGTGATCGATGAGGCCCACAACCTTCCCTCCAGGGTCATGGGGGCGAACAGCGGGGGCCTGGCCGCCGGAACGATAGAGCGGGTCAGGGCGCTTCCTTCCCTCAAGCAGTTTGCCGAGGACCTCGACCTCCTGGCCGATGTGTTCCGAGGCCTTTGCCGCAGAGGCCCCGAGAGGATCGCCGGTGCGGACATCGATCGTCCGCTCATGGAGTCCTGCGGGGTCGACGCCGGGGGCCTGGCGGAGGAGATCGAGGCCGCCGCCGGAGAGGGCGCTGACATAGGGGCTTTGGTAGATTTCCTGCACTCCTGGAGCGCGGCCGACGAGG
>JAKIXL010000134.1 GCA_022709105.1 Thermoplasmatota archaeon
CAGTGAGATAGAGCCCGATGAGCGCGACCGGGATCGTGACCGCCAGCCCCCCCAGTGGTCCAGCGATGCCGATGTCCACCAGCGCCTTTCGGTTGGGCATGGGGTCACGCATAGAAATGAAGGCCCCGAACGTGCCGAACGGGGGGATGGATGGGATGAAGTAAGGAAGGGATGCGTCCACCCCATGGCGTTTGGACGCGATGTAGTGCGATAGCTCATGCACTCCCAGGATGGACATCAAAGGAAGGGCGAAGAAAAGAGCGCCGAACGCCACGTTCCCTGCGGTGAGCCAATCTGCGGCGCCGGAGTAGTCGGCCCAAAGAAGGGTCCCGGCCAAGGTAGTGGTCATGAAGGTTATCGTCAGCAGCGCCCGGTTGATCCATAGGTTGCCCTTGCGGGGCGGTGGGGAGCGCAGCACGGTTATCGAGTGCTCTCCTCCAGAGTAATTTAAGAACGGGATGAGATCTCGTTGTTTGAGCTCCTTTCGCAGATCCTCGAACTTGCCTCCCAGAGTGCTCTCGTCGGCGCGCACCATCAGTCGGACGGCATCATAGTTCACCAACACCTCGTAGACCGAGAAGTGCTTCGCCACCAGCGCGCGTATCTCCTCTACGTACGCAGTGACGTCCGGAATAGTCATCGCTCTCACACAGAAGCGCCCTGGCATTTAAAGCATGCGGGCCCCTTGACCGCGGGTGGAGGCGTTGCTCGGAGCAATCTACAAGAGCGACCTCATTGATTGGGGAGCTATGCGGTACGAGGAGCTTGACCAGGAGACCCGTCGATGGATGCTCATCGAGTTCAAGGCCGAGGAAGAGGCCGGGCCGTATCGCAGCCCCAGCCTCTCCGTCCTGGGTAAGCAGAGGTTCGGCGAGATCATGGAGCGTGCGATCACGGACGGCACCGAGGACTCGCTTACCGAGGACCTCAAGCCCAAGGAGCTGTGGGCGGAGTACGAGCCGTCGCCGTTCGGCGGGATCAGACGCACCGAGCCGGCGCGGGCCGCCAGGACGCTGGCCCGCATGGAGTTCAACACATGGTACATAAGAGGACTGTGCCGCAGGCTGGCGGAGGAGGGGGAGCTGTACTGCCAGGTCTACCGGGCCGCGGATGCCGACGCGCCGGGGGATACCTGCGAACCATACCAGAACCTGGTGCTGGAGATCAGGCACCTCTACAACGGCCATCGAATCAAGTACTGGCCTAAGGTGAACGACCGCGCGTTCTCGGTGCCTTGCGGGCCGCAGTGCCGGCACTCGGTGCGCCGCATCTCCAGCAGCATGAAGGCGATGATCGAGCTGGAGGAGAGGCAGTTCGGGGCCGCGTTCCGCCGGCCTGGACCTTAAGCGGAGCAAATAATTATTATCCACACATTAATCGGCCTGCGTGAACAGGTTCGTCCAGTTGTTCCGAGTGGGCAACTGCGTGATGGGCGTCATCGGTCTGGTCCTGGCCGCCCTCATCGCTGAAGGTGCCGGCATAATCGACCATCTTTACCCGCTGGCGATAGCCTCCTTGGTGGTGGTGGCGTTCATCATCGGAGGGAACACCTTAAACGACTATCTCGATCGGGAGGTCGACAAGCAGGCCCATCCCGAGCGGCCCATTCCATCGGGCAGGATCGGGGCGGGGACGGCGCGAAATATCGCCGTTGCGGCGTTCGCCCTATCGCTATGCCTAGCGGTGCTGCTGTGGGACCTTCTCTCTTTCGCCATCGTGGTGGTGGCCACCGCGCTGATGTTGGCCTACGAGCTAAGGACCAAGAAGCTCGGACTCTCCGGCAACCTCTCCATTGCCTTGCTTACCGGTATGCTGTTCCTCCTCGGGGGCGCGGTGGTGGACAACATCGCTGCGACCATCGCTATTGCGGTCATGGCCATGCTGGCGACCCTTGGCCGGGAGATCGTCAAGGACGTCCAAGACATGGGCTCGGACTTCGACAGGCGAACGCTGTCGTACTCTCCTTCGAGCCGTATCTGGCAGGACGGTTCGGCCTGGCATACTTAGCGGCAGTTTTGTTCGCTGATGCAATATTTATATACTGCTCCATAGTTCATTTCCGAAATCCCAGGGAGGGGCAGAGGTGGGCCAAGTACGCCATGCTGGTCGCCTTGATCGCATTCTTGTTGGGAGGCCTGCTATGACCGTAAAAGAGACCTTGAGCGAGAAGATGAGGAAAGGCACGCTGCACATGACCCTCCTGGACCCTGCCAAGCAGGACCCCCGGGCGGCCGCCGAGATCTGCGGCATAGCCTGCGAGCTAGGCACCGACGCCATCATGGTCGGCGGTTCCACCGGGGTCACCCAGGAGAACCTGGACCGTACTGTGCAGGCCATCAAATCGAAGGTCGACGTCCCGGTCATCTACTTCCCATCGGGCGCTCACGCCATATCACCGTACGCCGACGCCATGTACTTCATGAGCATGCTCAATTCCCGCAATACGAGGATGGTGATGAGAGAGCAGGCCGCCGGAGCCCCCATAGTAAAGAAGCTGAAGCTTGAGACCATCTCCATGGGATACATCATCGTCGCTCCAGGCATGAAGGTCGGAGAGGTGGGCGAGGCTGACGTCATTCCCCGCGACAATCCCAAGCTCGCGGTGGCTTATGCCCTCGCGGCGCAGTACCTCGGGATGGACTACGTCTATCTGGAAGCGGGGAGCGGCGCTCCCCAGGCCGTCCCGGAGGAGATGATCGCGGCGGTCCGGTCGGCCATAGATATCCCGCTGCTTGTCGGCGGCGGCATCAGGGACGGGGAGACCGCGGCCAGGGTCAAGAGGGCCGGCGCAAGTGTTGTCGTTACGGGCACCGTGGTGGAGAACGGAGAGTTCGCGGAAAGGCTCAAGAACATCATCCAGGCGGTAAAGGCCTGAGCCTCAGATCATCTCCAGCAGGGCCCTGTGGATGCAGCTGCCGCCCGACAGTTCAAGATGGAGACTCAGCACCAGTAGGTTCTCTTGCCTGGTCATGACGGCCCTGCCCACCAGTGTTCCAAGGGCTTGCAGCGGCCCCGCGCCCCCCCGGTGGCCAAGCCGCGTCTGAGCATGCCCGGGAACGATCGCCCGAGGCCTTTCATCTCGAGGGGGGGGGGCTCGAAGCTCTCCCGCTGCCTGCCGAAGGCGTTGCGGTCTACCGCCTTGTCCGTCGGATCCAATGGCCGAGCGTTGGTCCTGCCGGCCTCATCGCCGCCTTCCCGAGCCATGGGGATGCATCCCGCGCAGGTCCCCATGATCGGCATGCCCTCCGCCGCCCTTTCCCAGACGAGGCCCGGAGAGGTGAGGATGCTTGGAGATGGTAGTGCTCTCCCCTCCGAGAGTGTTAGGCGTGAGGTCCATTCCAGCTCCTGCGGCCGGCGGACGGTGGTCTCGCTTCCCCGCTTTCCCATCTCCGACATTGCCAGCATCAGAGCGCTCACATGCTCGAGAGCGGCCCCCTGGACCGCCACGACGCCTGCCTTGATGCGACCGCGCCCGGCGGCGGTCTGGTCATGGTGCCTTCGGCCTTTCCGTTCCCTCGTAGTTCTTGCGCCGGTCCTCGATCACCTTGCTCTTCGGCGCAAAGGCGACGCTGCCGGCCTTTACGATCTCTATCTCAGGCTCGGATATCAGGTCGTTCTCCAGCGGCTCCTTGATCTCGTCAAGCTGCATTATCGCCTCCCTGATCATCTCCGCCTTCCCCGCCGGGTCGCCTTTGAGCTCCACCTGGAAGGTCAGTTTGTCGCGGTAGCCTTCGCGCTCTAGGACAAGGCGGTAGCCCAGCACGCCCGGTATCGACAGGAGCGCCTCATCGAAAAGAACGGGATATATCTTCTGCCCATAGCCTATCTTGGTCTGCGCGTCCATCCTCCCCTGCACCTTCCCCATCTTGCCTATGGTGACGAAGTCGCATTGGCATGGTGGTTCGATGAGGGAGGAGAGGTCCCGTGTACGGTATCTCAGAAGGGGTGTGCCCTGCATCGCCAGAGACGTGAATATTAGCTCCCCCGGCGTTCTGTCAGGCATGTGCTTTCCGGTCTCCGGGTCGATCACTTCCGCCAGATAATCGGCCTCGTCCATGTGCAGCCCGTCCGCGGCCTCGCACTCGATCGCCGTGGCCAGTCCCATCTCGGTCATCCCATACTGGCTGAGGATCTTGCAGCCCCACGCTGAGCGCATCTCGCGGCGCATCGCCTCCGGCAGGGGCTCCGCGGAGCATATGATGGCCTTCATTCCCAGAGAACGAAGATCGTACCGGTCCCGGGCCAGAACGGTGATCCTGTAAAGGAACGAGGTCAGGCCGATCATTACCTTGGTGTCCTTCTCCATCATCGTTCTGATCTGCTCGTCCACGTCCACCGAGCTGCAGACCGTTGAGCGCAGTCCGGCCACCTTGCACGCGCTGTCGAGCATGAGCCCGGGGTCCCAGG
>JAKIXL010000135.1 GCA_022709105.1 Thermoplasmatota archaeon
ATCGGAGAGTAGACGAACAGCTGGGTCGCCGCCACCTTGGGCAGCCTTCCAGGTAGGGAGCGGACGAACGGAGAGTTCAGCGCATCATATGGGTCCGGGCCCTGGTAGCTCCGGGAGCGCACGTATCCCTCGAGGCGAGCGAGGGACCTCTCGATCGCGCGCAGCTCATCCGGTTCAGCTGCCGCAGGCCTCGCGGATGAGCCCGATAACATCCCGCTTGACCCTCCTGCTCCTGCTGAGGTCGGCCCGGCACTTGCCATTCATCGAGGACATGACGTTTCTCAATATTGCCTTTGGGTCCCGGGAATGGAACATAGCTCCGTTAGAGATGAGCTCCCGGTCTACGGACAGGAGCCCATCGCCAGGGAAGAACGATACTGAAGGCTTTCCCATGCACGCCGCCTCCCTGGCCATTGTGCCGGAGCCGGTGAGGACGGCCAGCGAATGATAGCACAGGTCCAGGCCGTTGAGCGCCTGAGGCGGTATGTATGCATCCAGGCCGGCGGCGTACTCGGCATCGCCCTTGTCCCGCGGGAGGTAGACGACATTGATGTCGTTCTCCCGGAACAGGCGCACAAGGTCGGGCACGATGGTCCGGTTCTCAAGCACATAGAACGAGGCGAGCGCCTCTGGCCTGATGACCACGTACTCGTCGAAGGGAAGCCTCTCCATGAAGTGGGGGTCCGGCTCAAAGGCGGCTATGTACACGTCCTCCTTGTAACCGTCGTAGGCATAGAGCCCGTGACCGCTCATATTGGAAGAGAACGCCGCATGGCATGCCTGGGGGATGATCACCTTGTCGGCGAGATCCTTGATCCCCGTCTCCATGTACTGCAGGACGGACCGTTTCTGGAAGAACTTGAGGTCATTGTCGCACAGAAGGACGGACCTGCCCCCCTTCATCTTCGAGACCATAACGCTCATCCCGTTCTCAAATGACAGCGCGCAGTCGAAGTCCTCCACCGAGGTCCACAGCGCCAGGGTCCGGCCCACCATGCTCAGCGATTTCTTCACCCCGTTGCGGTAGTCCGATCCAACCACCCTGCCTTCGATGCCCAGCATCTTGGCCAGCTCGACCGTCTCTGCCCTCTCCCTTATCGTCACCTGGAGCCTCTCGTCATGGAGGTCCTTCAGCACTACGTTGAAGAAAAGGGCGTGAGAGGGGTTGATGATGTCGACCCAGATGTTCATCGGACGATCGCCTCAGGAAGTGATGCGCTGCTCGACGAGCGGCTTTCCCTTGACCTGGGTCGCCTCGATCTCCGGGACCGGCCTCAACATCTCCGAGTTACCCAGGACCTTGACGGTGAACCCCGCCCCGACCCACATATCATGGTCCAGGCAGTTTCTGGTATCGATCAGGTTCTTGTTGCGCATGGCAAGCTGGAGCGGGTTGATCGTTCTGAACACATCATGGTCGGTGACCAGGACAACGCAGTCGCTGTTGGATGTGGCCTCGTTGAGGGTCTCCAGTTCTTTCTCGAAGTGCTTGACCAGAGGATCATGGCACCTGACATGGATGCCTTCGTTCTCCGCCAGCTTGATTATGCGATGCGCAGGCGTCTCGCGCGCGTCGGACACATTGCCCTTGTAGGCCACTCCCAATATGGTAACGATGGGATTTTCTATGTCCTTGGTAGCGGACTTGATCATCCGGACGACATGGTTCGGCATGTAGTCGTTGACATCCCTGGCGGACTTGATGAGCTGGCAGGACATCGAGTTGTCGGTGAGGAACCAAGGGTCGATGGCTATGCAGTGCCCGCCCACCCCCGGACCGGGCTTGGCGATGTTCACCCTGGGATGCTTGTTGGCGAGCTCCCTGGCCTCCCAGATGTTGATGCCATTGTCCTCGGCGATCTTGGCGAACTCGTTGGCCAGCGCGATGTTGATGTCCCTGTAGGTGTTCTCGATGAGCTTGATGAACTCCGCGGTGTTCAGATCGGTCAGGTGAAGGGTCCCCCGCACGAAGGAAGCATAGAGCTCCTTGGCCTTCGAGGCGGACTGCCACTCCTTGCCACCAATGATCCGGTCGTTGTGCGTCATCTCATAGATGACGTTGCCGGGGATGGCCCTCTCCGAGCAATAGGCAGCGTAGAACTGGTCCGGGCCCAGGCCGCTGCTCTTGAGGATCGGCACCACCAGCTTGGCGGTCGTTCCCGGCGGTACTGTGGACTCAAGAACGACCAGGTTGCCCTCTCTTAGCTTGGAGGCCACCATGGTCGCTGCGCTCTTCACGTATTCCAGGCTGGCGACGTGCATGTCCTTCTGCAGCGGGGTAGGCACGCAAATGATGAACGCGTCAGCATAGGGCACCTCGGTCTGAGCATGAAATCGCCCGGACGCCCTCCGGTAAAGGTTGAGCATCAAGGGCTCTTCGTCAGATATGGACCCTCTGTTCAATCTATCCACGACCGCCTCATTGACATCGACGCCGATCACTTCATGACCGGCGTCCGCGAGCAATAATGCTGTAGGGAACCCTATGTAGCCTAGTCCCAGTACGCAAATTTTCATTGTAACCCCCCTCGATCTAGTTTGTTCGATCTACCGACTGCATTTTCGACTGTTGTGAACGTTTTTTCTCTAATCGGTTTGCCCCAACGGATCCTATTTCACTTAGATGGCGTTTGTATCACTGCGTATATATTATTTTTGCATATATTCGATGCCTTTGAGCCCATAGCGCGGGCTCGAGGCATCCTTTCATCACCTCTCGATAGCCTCTGCTCTGATCACCTCCATCTTGGCCCCTCCCTCGATGTTTGGCCGGGCCCCAACCTGTCCTCTGATTATCTTTGAAAGGGAGGTCAATGATAGGCCTGCGATGACCATGAGCGCACCTAGGTTGACCAAGGTCTGGGCCATTGCCGATGATAGTGCCCAGGACCAACCGAACGGGACCACGCCGGCAAGTATGGCCATTGCCAGCGTGAGCCCGGTAGCGCCCATGATCGTTCCGGGAACGCCGAAGAACAGGAGCGGTCTTCTCTGCCCGATCTCGGCGACCAGGCTGTTGATGAGGCCGAACCCCATCGATATCGGGTTCTTCTTGTGCTTGTTCGGCACGTCATAGCTTACGTCTATCGGCACCTCCGTTATCCGAAGGCCACGAGAGACGAAGTGCATGATCATGGCGGACTCGATGCTATAGCCGGACGACCTGAAGTCCATGTTCTGGACCCCCTTCCGGTTCATGGCCCTGAACCCGGACTGGGTATCGGATATCTTTTTTCCGGCCCCCAGGTTGGTGAAGCGGTCTAGCACCTTCTGCCCCAGCCGGCGGTAGGCGGGGACCTTGGCGCCGCCCTTGATGAACCGCGAGCCGATCACCAGGTCCGCCTCATCGGTCAGGATGGGGGCGATCACCCGGGGAAGGTCCTCCGGATAGTGCTGGCCATCGGCATCCATCATCACCACTACCGTGTAGTCCACATTCTCCAATTCAGCGAATCCCCGCATGACCGCGGCTGCCTTGCCTCCGTTGGCGGCCATCCTGAGCACCCTGGCTCCTGCCATCAAAGCGGTCTCCGATGTTCGGTCGGCAGAGCCGTCGTCCACCACGATCACGGTGTCCGAGAACATTCTGGCCCGCAGCACCACCGACCCGATGGTCAGTTCCTCATTGTACGCGGGAATGATGACCGCGATCTCTGAGGACAGCGGAAACCTTCCATCGTTCGTATACATTCCTTGTTTGGCCCCCCTTCGCCCGGCACATTTCCTATCGCTTGCCTAGGCGAAAATATGTTTTAGAGCGTCATATATATATTAATTTCCATAATACTCATAATGACGTCCCCTCCAAGATCGAGATGGAGACATCGTCCCTCCACCATGCCCCGTTCCTGATAAGATATTATCATCACACCGATATTTTACGAGGAAGGTTTATGTCCGGCCTACCGATAGTGCATCGAATGGCGCGAGAGGTGGTGCCCTTCGGCCTGGGGGAGGGAAAGGCCCGACCCAAGCTGAAGGCGGTGGGCATTGGTGGAGCTGGCTGCAATACCATAGCCAGCTGTGAATTCGATGCCATCGCCCTGGGCGAGCGACGCGGCCCTCCGATGTCGCGCCCCCATCATCGAAAGGTCGCGCTGAGCGAGGAGGGCGTCAGGTTCGTGCGCTCGATATCCCCCGAACTTCTGAGCGCGGCGGACAGCGAGACGGTGAGGGGTCTAAGGGAGGCTCTCGGAGAGAGCGACATGGTGTTCCTGTTCACAGGACTGGGCGGGGAGACCGGATCGCACCTGACCCCTGGGATGGCCCATTTTGCCCGGCGCTGCAGCAACCTGGTAGTGGTCTCAGCGGCCCTGCCATTCTCGGTGGAGGGCACAGGGAGGAAGGAGACAGCGAAGACCTCGCTCCCCGCCATCATGCAGGCCGCG
>JAKIXL010000136.1 GCA_022709105.1 Thermoplasmatota archaeon
TGTTCTTTCTGCAGCTCTAGGAGCGAGGCCCGGGGGCCGAAGAACCGATCGACCCAATCGATTATCTGGTCCCGCACCCGACGCATCGCCTGCATGCCGTCCTCGCCCTCCAGGGTCAGCTTGGGGTCGTCGAATCGGGCGTGTACCTGCTCCGGGGCCGGGAAGTACGGGCAGCCTTGCTTGGACTCATAGCAAGTCGTCACCACGAAGTCGAATTTAGTCCGGTCGCGCATGAGATCATCGACGCTCTTGGTCCGCTTGTGCGATATGTCGATCCCGACCTCGTTCAACGCCTTGAGCGCCAGGGGGTCGACCGCCCCGGACGGCTCGATGCCGGCGGAGTACGCCAAGAACCTGGACCCGTACTTGGCGTTCAGGACCGCCTCGGCGATCTGGGAGCGAGCGGCGTTGTCGCAGCACACGAAGAGGACGCGCCTGAGCGGCCCCGTGGAGTCGATGTCCTGTGTCATGTTCCTCTCATCGGCCTAGCGAGGTCATGATATCTTAAGATGGTGCCTGAACCGTTCCGGTCTGGCCGGGTTCCTTGCTCGATGCATGGTCCGCGCCCCCTGGTCCCTCTGGAAGTGGCGCACCTCCCCCTCCGCCCCGCTCAGCTCTTTACCATTGGCGCCGGAAGGGGCCAACGATACGTTTATTCGGTTGAAGCCTGTGGCAGTGTTGCACCGATGACGAGCCTTTCGAACTGATCAGGTGATGAATGATGGGCGAACCGAGGTGCATTACTGTACATCTATGCTCTTTGACTCACAACGATGAGGCGCTATGCTGTGTTCTATAGGCTTACCAATGCCGAACACTCCGTGGCATGTTTGCCCTAAGGTTAGGTCCTCGGGCCCTCGTTGCTCTTTTGCCTAGTATTCTGAACGAAAAGGCTTATTGTGCCCCTCGGCATACTGGAGGCGGGATCAGGGATGCACACAGGTTTTGACATATTGGAGAGCAGCAGCGCTCTGCGGGCCCATTGGCTGCGCCGCTTCGTGGCCGGGCTCGTGGACATAGCGATCGTATTCGTGCCGATATATTTCATACTGGACCTCCTCCACGTGACCAACACGGCGGTCATGGCCGGGGTGAGCGCGGGCCTGGGGTGGTTCCTGTACGCCGGGCTCATGGAGGGCCGCTTCGGCCGCACCGTAGGCAAGTTCCTGGTGAGGCAGAAGGTGGTGTCCATGAGCGAGAGGCGGACCTATAAGCAGACGTTCATACGCTCCATTCCCAAGCTGTTCTGGTTCATCTTCCTCCCCTTCGACGTGTTCGTTGGGTTGGCGATCGAGGGCGACCCTAGGAAGCGGTGGTCCGACACGCTCGCCAGGACGCTCGTGATCGCGTACTATCCGGCGGTCCCTCGCAGCAAGAGGGTGCCGCAGGCCCGGCCGCGCATGCAGCGCAAGGAAAAGGAGTTCGACCTCTGAGCTAGCGCAAGTGGGAGCGGAAGAACCCCAGAATGACGGCCGACGCGTCCATGGTGCCCGGGTCGCTCTCCGAGCGCATGCGGACCCGGCTGCCCGGCCACACGTGGCCGGCTCCGTCGACCTTGTAGAACAGGACCTCGGCATCGCCCGAGCACGGAGCGTGCCTCTCCACCTCGATCCCGCCGCGCCGCTCCCTTGTCGGCTCCCTCCGGCATCCGTTGGCGCGGACCCAGAGATCGATGGCCGCTGACGCCGGGAGGATGTTCCCTTCATGAAAGCCGTCCATCGGCAGTATGCGGTCGGCGGTGCCGTGGACCATGAGCACCGGGAGCGGCCTTCGAGGGCTCATGCCGAGGAGGTTCGGCCCGATGGCCGCGGCCACCGGGGCGATGGCCGTCACCTTGTTAGAGAGCTCGATGCCGGCGAGGTGGGCGAGCATGCCCCCGTTGGAGAAGCCGGTGATCAGGACGCCTGAGATGGCGTATCGGTCCGCGAGATCGTCGATGAGCGCGGAAAGGAAGCCGATGTCGTCGGCGTTCACCTCCCTGGCGTCCCGGCAGCAGAACCCGGCGTTCCAGGAGCGCGTCCCGTCCTCCGAGATCTTGGTGCCCTCGGGGTAGGCGGCGATGATGTCGTCGGCGCTCGAGAACGCGGTCATCGACTCCATCAAGAGGGGGTTGCTGCCGAGCGGATGCAGGGCGATGACCAACGGCCTGTTGCGCGGCTCTGGAGGGAGATGAAGAAGGTAGCTGCGGACCGTGCCGTTGACGATTAGCGTTTCCACGAGGTGAAGATGAGCGCCGGACTATTATTCCTCTTCGTCCCCGGCCCACCACACCCAGCCCCCGCGCTCGACGGAGACCTCGCCCCTGATCAGGCCCTTGCGGCGCATGACGTTGAGCGAGCGGGCGAGGTCGTCGGGGCAGCGAGCGCCCTCGCTCTCCAGCACCGCCTCCAGCTCGATGGTGGTGAGGCGGCGGCCTCCGAGAGCCTTTATAATGATCTCGTGACGTTCGGGGCTGACTTCCACGGCTGGACAACCGTGAGGCTGGATAAAAAGGTGGGGCGTTGGAAATGGGAGGAGGTCGTGCCGCTCGAGCAGTAGCGAGGTGATGATGGCCGAAAAGGGCCAGAATCGCGGACACGTCCACCTGCCGTAGATCAACCTCGCCCAGCTGTGCTCCGCCGAGCACAGCCTGCCGACCATAGTGCGCGCGCTGCTAGGCAGCGTGCGCGACGTCGCCACCATCTACGCCAGCCTCGAAGAGGTCGGCCTGGAGAACAAGATCCTGATCATGGGCCGGGGGCTCTTCGGCGAGAACGTGCTCCAGTTCCTGGAGCACCGCCGCCTCAGCTACGTGATGCCGGCGAGAAGGAACAGTCCGTTGTACGATCGCGTCCATGTTGGGGACGAGGAGTTCCTCTATCACGACCGCCTCATCCACTGCAGCAAGGCCAGCGACGGCGGTCGCTGGCTCTACCGCTTCGAGGACGCCCAGATGCGCGTCGACGAGGAGCGGAACCTTGCAAGATTGGTGCAGGAGGGCCGCTTGAGCAAGGAAGAGAGGACGGAAAGAAGGAACGCATGGGCCACATTCTCATCGTCTCCGATCTGGACAGACCGCCGGAGGCCGTGTACCTGCTGTACAAACGACGGGATAAGGTGGAGAAGCAGTTCGAGGTGTGGAAGAGCACGCTGCAGGCCGATCGGACCTGGCTTCGGGACGATGTCGGCATCTTCGGCCATGTATTCGTCTAGTTCCTGTCGCTCTATCTTCTCGCGCGATTGGAGCGATCGTTGCGTGACGCAGGCTTGCTCTCGAAGTACTCGGCCAGGCACATCCTGGACGAGTTCTCCAAAGCATATCTCGTAAAGAGCGGGGATCAGGTGCTGGAATATGAGGTCCCGAAGAAGGTCCGGGACCTCGACATCAAATTGGGATTTTACTTATTCACTAAGCTGCGGAGTTAGAGTTATAATATCACCTCAAATAGGAATCGCTAATACAGGTTGGTTTTAAAAAATTATCTACTTTTCACATACATAACTTTTCATCAATTAGGCCATATCTGAATCAAGCACTTCGTGATAAGAAATCAAGCTCAATCATAATAGGGGATGATAAAGAAATAATGAAAAAGAAAAGGTTTAAAAATCTCAGTTCACTGTTTAAAGAGTAAACGAGGTAGAGGTTATCTGGTCTCCAGTGGTCGAATAAAGTAGAGACACATTGTAGGTGTGGCCAGCCTGGCCGGTAATTAGCAGATAATCCCCATTGTTGATGACCTTGTTTCCAGCAAGATCCGTGAAGCTCACAGTAACTGTAGTTAGGGTTCCACTAGCCGCAACAAGGGTTCCGGAATCATCAGTAATGGCAAAGGTAGCAGAGGAAGTACCCTCTGAGACAACAACCTTGAATGCACTGCCAGGCTTCTCAGGCGTGATAACACCAAAGGTGAGCTTCTCAGTGGTCTCTGAGATCTTATCCTTGGCGCTGAACGACCCGGTCGGCACCGTGTTGCTGGGTCCGCCGAACCCCATGACCATCACATACAGGACCGCGGCCAGAACCACAGTGATCGCTACCATCAGGATGGTGGCGATGACCGGGGAAACACCGGAGCGGTTCTTCCACATCTTCTTCATCATTTTTAGTCCTCCATTGTTGGTAGACTTAGCTACCGTGATACTGGAACTTTTTCCTCTCGTTATAAGCATTTCCATGCAAATATTCAGCTGGGATAACAACTTTCTTCATAGATAATTCTCATTTTATTATATCAGATAATATTATGATTCGCTTAGATTTATGACCCGGTCGCACACCAAGGTGAGCATCTCGTGGACCTCCGGGCGCAGCTGCTCCTGCATTGATAGTATGACGGGATACGCCTCTTTGGCGCTCAGCCCGGAGATCAGCACGTGCAGGAACTCCGA
>JAKIXL010000137.1 GCA_022709105.1 Thermoplasmatota archaeon
GGCCTCGATCCCGGTCATTATAGTTCAACGGACCTTTCGCCGCTGTTCAATGAGGATGGCTTATGGATCGCGGTATATTGGAACAGCGCGATAGGCGGAAAGGAACTTAATGAAGGCCAAGGTCAAGGAGAACAAGGGGGTCCTCATGGACGCGCTCGGCAAGGTCGCAAAGATCGAGGGAGGCGAGATCATGGTGGTCGAACCATGATGGCCGAGATGGTGCTCCGAGCCTAGGGTCGTTCCCGCCAATGAGGGGGGAAGACCTTGAGCCTGGGCCCCGTCAGAAGGTCTCGGGGCCGCGCCACGCCCGCTAGGGCTCGAAAGGACAGAGGACTTCCGCCTGCTCGAGCACGCGCGGTGGTCCCCGCCCGATGGTTCACCGGTTGCTCAGAAGCCTCCTGGAGGTCAGGACGCTCAGGGATATCAGCGCTCCTGAGAACAGCAGCAGGCCGATTATGTTGAACCACATCGAGTGTATCGGCGCAGCATCTACGAACGCCAGCTGCCTCAGTCCGTCCGCGGCCAGTGTGAGGGGGTTGTACTCCGCCACCCCCTTGAGCCAATCGGGCATAAGGGCCGTGGGGAACAGGGCTGCGGAGGCGAACATCAGCGGGAGGTTGATCAGGTTGATGACCCCGAACAGGGTCTCCTGGTTCTCGACGGCGAGCGCGATCGTGGTGAACAGCGAGGCGAAGCCGACCGCCAGCAGGAAGAGCATGGCGAACGAGCCAAGGACCTCGACGATGCCGAAGCCTTCCTTCAGGCCGAGGCCGGTGAGGCCGGGAACGTAGTTGAAGGCGATGGCGATGGCGAAGACGATCACCACCTGGATCATCGCCCGGATGACCGTGCTGAAGATCCTGGAGACCGGAATGACGCCCCGGGGTATCGGTGACACTTTGAGCTTGTTGAGGAACCCGAACCTCCGGTCCCACACGATGCTCATGCCGGAGAACATGCAGGTGAACAGCACGTTCACCGCGAGCATGCCGATGGCCATGAACGAGAAGTAGTTGGGCGCCCCGGAGAACGCCTGCTGGAAGAGCCCCGGCGGCATCCCGGGGGCGTTGAACAGCTGGCCGATGTTGAAGGCCTGGCCGAACAGACCGAGCCACACCACCGGCTGGATGATGGTCATGAAGATCTGGACCTTGACGCGGTACCAGTGCTTCAGTTCGCGCTTGGTGAGCGCCAGGGTCTGCCAGAGCATCTTACCGCCTCCTGCGCATGGCCCGGGCGGCCGCGGCCTTGTCGAACGAGCCGCTCTGTTCCGCGTCCCTCAGCGAGCGTCCGGTATATTCCAGGAAGGCCTGGTCCAGCGTCGGACGGCTCAGCTCCACCGAGGTGACCGCGATCCCCTTCTCCCATATGGCCTTGAGCACCTCGGGCGTGGCGGCCTCGCCGTGGACCGCCTTGGCCCGGTACACGCCGTCCTCCTTCCTCACGCTGATTATCCCCGGCCGTGAAGAGATCAGGTCGGTCAGGTCCTCCTCCGACCTGACGCCGATGGTCAGCACGTCCCCGCCCACCGAGCGCTTCAGCGTGGCCGGGGTGTCCAGGGCGACTATCTTCCCGTGGTCGATTATGCCGATGCGGTCGCACAGCCCGTCCGCCTCCTCCAGGTAGTGCGTCGTCAGGAACACGGTGATGTTGTGCTTGGCCTTGAGGTCCTTGATGTAGTCCCAGATCGCCGCCCGGGTCTGGATGTCCAGACCCAATGTGGGCTCGTCAAGGAACAGGATGCGGGGATGGTGTATGAGGCCTTCAGCGAGCTCCAGCCGCTTGCGCATGCCGCCGGAGTATGTCTTCACCAGCCGGTCAGCGGCATCCTGCAGGTCGACCACCTCCAAGAGGTCCTCGATGCTTTTCCTGGCCTCGTCCCTTGGCACGTCGTAGAGGTCGGCCTGGAGGTACATGTTCTCCCGGCCGGACAGTTCGTCGTCGACCGTGAGGTCCTGGGGAACGAGGCCGATGACCCTGCGCACCTCATCCTGCTGGGTCATGATGTCCAGGCCGGCTATCGAGGCCTTCCCGCTGGTCGGCCTCAGCAGCGTGGTCAGCATGTTGATGGTTGTCGACTTCCCGGCCCCGTTCGGGCCCAGGAACCCGAAGATCTCTCCTTCCTCCACGGTGAACGATACGCCGTCCACCGCCAGCACGTCCTCGTTGAACCTCTTGACCAGGTTCTCGACTTCAACGATCGCGGTCATCGCGTCCCTCCTCTCTTCCCTCGTCTTCGAGCTTCCTCAGCTCGCGGTCTATCTCTGCGAGATGCCGGGCGATGCGCTCCCGGGCTGCCTCCAGCTTCCTCCGCCTCTCATCGGCGTCCGCGCCCTCGTCCTCGAACATCTGGGCGAACGGACCCGGCCGCCCAGTGTCCATCCTGATGACGTCATCCGCGGCGATGCCGATGAGCTCGAAGTACCGGGTCATCAGTTTGATGTCCCTCGGGGACATGGCGAGCGCCTCGAGCACCCACCTGTTCCCGGCCTCGGTGATATGATAGTAGTCGGTCTCATCCCTCTTCTCCGAGACGACCAGGCCGTGCTCGTCCAGGCGCTTCAACGCCGGATATATGGACCCCGTCTGCGGGGTCCACGCTCCCTCGAACCACTGCCTAAGCTCCGTCAGCACCTCGTAGCCGTACATCGGCCGGCGCCGAAGAAGGATGAGGATCGCCACCTGCATGGGGCTTATCTTCTTTCCATGGAAATCGTGACCTTTGCCGAACATGCTTCGCCCCTTGCCTAGCTAAGTACCGGGCTACCTAAGTAGCTCTCTACTTATATTTATACGATCGTTCGTTCGGCGGCCTCACGGTTTTTCTTGCGAAAGAGCTCTTGCGGCAGCCCTTCATTCATGTGGTATCGGATGAGTATCCGAGATGGACGAGCAACGATCGGCGGGGATAAGCGATACCAACCAGATGTACTATGGGCTTGCTGATCGCCGATCTTCTGGATCTTCACCTTTTTGGCCCTTCCTTGCATGTATGGGCAATCTTCCTCTCGCCCATCCTTTTCATATCAAGGAGCCCTAGTTTGTTCAGCAAGAGCGGGTCCGTTCTAGCGGTCGGACGGGCCACATTGAACTTGGTGGCCTTTGTCGTGGTCACGGCACCCTCGATCTGGCTTGATGCAATGGCCTCTTCCATCAGGCTGCTGATGATGTGCCTGTCCAACTCTTGCCTCCTCGGCGGTTCATCGGGCAGACCAGAAGGCCGGATGCCCCAGTATCGAGAAGGTGCAGTATCTGTTGCGTCGAGTCCGTCGTGATGTGAGATGGGACTAGGTCGTTGGGTATGATCTGCTTGTATCGCGATGACCTCAGGACCTTCATCGGTCCCCAGATGGCCTCGGGACCCTGCTCGATGTCCTTCCTGCGAATATCGTCCCAACGGGCGTGTTCCTCATAGCATCGTTTCACCAGCCGAGAGCTTGCTGGGCCCTTTAGCAGCTCGGTGATTGGTGCCCCCTTCTAACTGAGTACTGTTACAATGGTTTTGGCCGTTGAGGCATTTTCATGTTCGCGTCTTGAATGGGCATGGATGCCGACTTAACTAATTATCACTGATTTAGCCAAAATTAGCTCTAATCAGCTCTAATCAACTCAACTACAGCTGGCCGTTCTCCTATCGCCCTTGGGCCCCGGAAGCTGACCTCCCCATCGGTCGCCGGAACACATGGGATCCAAGGTCGTCCCGCCCCGTTGTCAATGATCGCCGCCCTCAGGCAACTGGTCCGCGGTTGGCGATGCGGCCGTCATTGCCCCGCCGTTCCCGCTTGCCAAACTTTATCAAGGTCGAGGATATTTGGCGTTCCCGGTCAGCACATGAGGCTCTGGCAGTTCGGAAGGTTGCGCGGGAACAAGATCGTGATCGACAAGGACCTGGGCCAGGCCCTGGGACTGGTCAACGGGAGCCAGGTGTTCAGCGCCATGTTCCGCTACGATCACGGTGAAGCGACCTCCTATGAGATAGTGCTTTCCACCTTCGGGCCGGAGAACTACCGGCAGTTGTGCCAGTTGACGATCCAGATGATAGACCGGCCCGGTGCCTGTGCTCAAGCCGCGAAGTTCCTGTCCGACCGCAACGTCGACATCCTTAACTCCGTGTCCCTGAGCAACATCTCTGGAGTGTCCATGACCTGGAAGATGCTGGCCGACCTCTCCTACTACGGAGAGCCAGCTGAGCTGAGGGCCGAGTTCGACGCGCTGAAGAAGGCGAGGAGCTCATCGCTGGACCTGGTGGACACCATGGACATCCAGGAGTCGCACATCGCCGACCGCTATACCAAGGGCGCGGCCGCAGGGTCCAAGACCGTGA
>JAKIXL010000138.1 GCA_022709105.1 Thermoplasmatota archaeon
TAACATCGGAAATGCAGGGGGTCGATGTTCAAAGGAAGCCCGGCTTGAACCCAATGCTCAATATATACACTGATGCCCAAACCAGGCACCTCGGCCATTTCCCTCGATATCGCCGAGGCGTCGGCTCCTGAGTCAAGGAGGGCGAGCGTCTCGAAGGAGACATCACCGTTGGACAGCGTGATAGGAACCATTGGCCTTTTATTGATACATTCGGGATTGGCCACTTACTTGTTTTTGAAGCTCAGCACCATTGGATCACAGGATCATGGTGTCGGGGGTGGGAACCATAGCGATTAAAGGCTCTGACCGGCCACACCGGCTCTTCGCCAGCTGATACACGTCCTTGAAAGATGAGGAATGGGCAATGACCCTTTCATCACATATGGCGACCCATTGTCCCGCGTATGGGGTGACATCCATGCTCATGAAGTGATCGTAGTTGGTGGTCACGTTCTTCCCGAGATGGGATTCGCTATGTCAGGTAATAAACATCATCGCTAATTGTAATGGGTCAATTGGCATAGATTCGGCGATCTTATCCCAGTTATCCAATGATCACCTGGTCATCGAGAGATCATTGTTCATTGATGATAGTGACCGAGGAGTGTGTCGACGGCAAGAACTTCGACCTGGACGTGAAGTGATCAGGTCCGATAGATGATCGCTCACGGCTCAGCAGGTCGCTTGAGCGTTCTAGCATACTTCTCCGCGATCCGTTTCGATGCGGTCTCGATCGCTGTTCGGTGTTGGGTATGAGACCCCTCTTGCGGCGGAGATATCGCGGATCTGTCCTCAACGCTTTCCATAGCGGCCCTGACCTCGGGAAACATCTGCATTATCAGTGAATCGTTGAAGGCGTTGATCGAGACGACCAGCGGTTCATCCGAGTTCAACCTGTAGAAGTCCATCTTGCCCTTGGTGGTGCGCACGAGAACGTTCCACCCGACGAACTTGTTGATCACCTTGGAAGCGCTGTCCCGGTGAACCCCGGTCATGCTGCTGAGTTCCGCTACGTTGAACTCCGCATCGGGAGAGGCGATGAGCCTTTCCAGTATCCTCAGCTCCACGGTGTTGCCTAGTATCCCTTCGAACGGCCTGTCATTCGTCTTCATGCATCTCCCCTCGACGACCGTATACAGATGCCTATGACATAAATATGTCGGATATAATCAGCATTTATGTCGTATAAAATCATATCTTGCCCCTCCCTCCCCTCCAGATCTGCACGCCGTGGGCCGAGATGGCCTTGATGGTCGGCGAGGGACCGGCATAATAGTTCTTCGACCTCTTCTTCTTGCACCCCAGATAGCGTTTGGCCACGAGAACGTCCAGCTTGTTCTCCAGATCTGTTATATGATGGCCTAGGTCGCGTTCGATGGCCTTCAGACTGATGGAGTGATCTGGGCTAAGGCAGCGGCCCTTGTAAAGATAGGTCAGAATGTCAAGCTCGTCTTTGCTGAGTCCACAGGTCATCAAAGGCACCTGCTTTCCTGATAATGATGGTGCATTGTCCCGGGAGTATAGATCACGATAGTGTGACAGAAGAGCTGATGGTGTAATATCTATGATTACAGATATATTAACTCAAAAAGATGAAAAATGAAAACGGTCACGAGAGGGATCACCCTTCGTAAAAAAAAATGAATAAGCTGTACTTGGGTCACTACTGCGGACAGAACATCATGATGTCCCATGCGACAGCAAGTTCGACCTGGACGTGAAGTGAGGTTGGCCGATTTATTGAAAATCGTCCTGAATGCGGACGGAAATGGTTTATTACCGGCCTATTCCAGGACGATTTGAGGAATAATCTGAGAGATTCACCTGATGAGCTTGCCCCGGTTCATGTACAGGATGAACACCACGATGACCGCTATCACCACCGTCACGGCGATGAGAACGTCGAACAATGCCCCCTGGCCGAACTCCGGTTCGATCCAAACTTCCGTCAACGGCCCGACGTACTCCTCTCCGTCCGGGGTCAAGACGCTCATCCGGTACTGATAGGTGTGACGCCAGCTGTCCTCGTTCAACGTGTCGTCCACGAAGCTGTTCGTTCCGTTCTGCTGAACGAACGATGCGCCGCCGCTGCGGTAGATGACACAGCTTCCAGAGAACACGGTGCTCATCGGTTCCCAATATATGTTCACCTCCAGTTCGTCCTGCTTCAGATTGAGGGTGGGCGGGACGAGTTCCATTTGAGCGCCCGGCTGCGCCACGGCTATGCTCTGCGTGAGGCTGTCGAAGTAAAGAAGAACGAGATGGTCCCAGGGGCCGGCGGCGAACTCTTTGATAGCGAGCGACATTCCGTCCGGTATCCACAGGGGCTCTTCGATCCAGTTGTTCGCGTAATATTCCAGACGGTTGAGGCAGCTTCCCCTCTGGTACAGCATTCTTTCTTCATCTCCGTCCATTATGAGCTTGCAGAACGGGGTGCCGTCCTCGTCGTAGGGTTTGTAAGACCAGCCGAAGTCGTACCTTATCGCCAATCGCACCTTGCCGCCGGAGCTCCACAACTGGTCGCTCTGCTGGTACATGACGCTCTCGAAACCGTCCGTGTCCACCCCGAAGGAGAAGCGGTTGAGGGTGCCGACGTTGAGCACCTGGCGGTCGCCCCATTCTCCGTCATCCAGCGTCACGAACTCGATGGAGTGGTTCCCGGAATACCAGTCCTCGATGACGTAATCGGTCACATTGAGATAGGCCATGTGCAATCTACCTTGGCTGTCCATGGCCAGCTGCGGCGGGTTCGTCCACACGGCGCGGGAGGAGCGGACGGTCGCCAGCTCGTCCGACGTCCAGTTGCCCCCGGCGTTGGTCATGTGCACGTGGGTTTTAAAAGTGAAGTCGCTTTCCAAGGCGGCCGAGAAGGCCAGGTGAACGCTGTCGTTGGAGTCCACCAGCGTGTTGATGCCGGTAACGCCCATGTGGCCGAAGGTGCGCACCGTTTCGGAGGTCCATGTATCGTTCGTCCTATACCAGTGCACCAGCTCCCAAGTGGTGAGATTGGCTCCCTGCAGGCACACGATGTGCGGCTGACCGTGGTTACCTACGGCCACCGTCACGCTCTGGATCCATTCTTCCTCGCCCAGGTCCGAGAAGCTCCAGGTCCTGTTCGTCAGCGTTGCGTAACGAAGCAGGACGGAGTACCTGTGCAATCCTGTATCCTGGTAATCGTCTCCAGGTGTCGGGTCATACGTATAAGCCAGGTGGATCGAGCCGTTGAGGTCCACGGCCATGCTCGGCTCGACGAACGTGCTGTAATCACCGGGACGGAACACCGGCCAGTTCTCCGTGAACGAAAATTCATCGCCGCTAACCACCCCCGGTACGCTGGTCGATATCATCATCACGGCCAGGAATCCCACTATGACCATCGCCATCAACGATCTCATTTACTATCCCTCGATCGGGTTCGCGACCATGAGCGGCGCTGCGACCGCTGATCCGGATATCGCCTTCCGTTCCACTCCCGCTTACCCGGTGATGCAGGATTTGGTCTGAGCATAAATTCATCGGTGCCTCTTCCTGAAGCGATAAACGGCGACATCGGGTTCGATCACGATAGCTGACCATCATCTCTTCTTCCGGATCAACAGCTACAACACCGCGGTGAAGGCGATCGAGGATATCGCGGTCGCGGCGAACATCAGCCAGAGGTCGCGCATGTCCAGACCTTCGTCCCATCCTTCCTCGGTGTGGATGGTTACCATCTCCCCCAGGTACTCCCCTTCGGCGGTGATGACGCTGATGCGGTAATTCAGCAGGGTCCAGACCTGTATGCTGCCTATGGTGGCGTCGGTCATGCCGGTGACATCGGCCGGAAATACGAACGGCATGCCGGAGTCGACGGTTATGGGGACGGTTTCGCCCCAGAGGGCCGCATGGTATATCCTGACCTCGGTCACGCTCGATCCGCTCGGCTCCCATTCGAGGTGAACCTCCGTACTGGTGCTGTCGAGGTCGGTGATCTCCGGGTACAGCGACAAGCTCCCGGGCATGTAAAGTAGCAGCTCCTCGTTCATGGCGTCGAACAGAAGGATGACCGTGCCGTCGTCGTTCATATCGCCGGGGTCGCGGGAGGCCGGGTAGGTTGCGGCCGGCAAGCGCAGGGAGCGGTCGCTATCGTCGCTATTGTTGCCGACGAAGAAGTGATCGTCCTCGTGCATGAAGATGAAACGCTCGCTTCCATCCGCGTTCAGATGAAGCTCGCACTGTCAGGTTCCCTCGGCGATGCCGCCCCAGGAAACACCAGAATCGTTCCAGGCGGCAAGCCTTACCGGTCCGTCCTCTTCCGTTGAGGAAGTGACGTAATGGTACAG
>JAKIXL010000139.1:0-268 GCA_022709105.1 Thermoplasmatota archaeon
CCGAAGGCCTTCTGGGCCCGGGTCATCAGCTCCTCAACATCCGCACGGTAGGGCGATGCGGGAAGGCGGACCATGCCCTCGGTCAGCTTGGACAGCGAGGAGACGCAGGCGTTCCTGATATCGCTCAGCTCTTCGAGGTTCTCGCGGTAAAGGTCAAGCCCCTTCTTGGCACTGCTGTAGCGATGGGCCTTAAGGTCATCCAGCAACGCGTCACGAGCGGCCTTGGGGCCGCCGGAGAGGTCCTTGCCCTTGAGGTCTTGGGCGCCCA
>JAKIXL010000139.1:282-4294 GCA_022709105.1 Thermoplasmatota archaeon
CTCCCCGGCCTTGGCCCGAGCCCCGTGAAGCGCGTTCCTGGCGATCTCCGCCACGAGGTTGCAGCGGCCTCCCACGCGATGCTTCCTCGCCTGCTCCAATATCTCCCTGGCCTCCCCGACGTCGACGCCGATGGCCTCGATGGCCGCTATGCCGGCCGCCGCGGCGCCCAGCTCCCTGCTCGCTGAGTTACGGGCCGCGATATACTGGCTCGCTTCTCTCCGGGCGAACCTGGCGGCCTGGAGCGCGTCGGAGTGCCGCTGGTCCGCGAGCATGTTCTCCGCCTTCTCCACGATGTCCATCACCATGCCTTCCGCGCCTCCCCCGCCGTTCCCATGCAGCATGCCTCGCACCTGCGCTATCTCGGAACGAATGCGCTCATTGGCCAGGTCCACTAGCTTTCGGCGCTCTTCCTTTGCCGCGGACAGCGCCGATGCCGCCTCGCCCTTCCGCAGACTTGCCGCAGCCGCCTCCAGCACCGCCTCGTTAGGTGCACTGTCGACCCCCAGCTGCCTCATCACCGGAAGCATGCCTCTCGCTTCCTCCAGCGCGCGGGGTGCGAGCAGAGCCTCCCGATAGCAGGCGCGGGCGGAGGTCCTGGCCCCATCATAGAGGCCGGCCTCGAACAGCCTCTTGGTCTCCTTCAGCTGCTGGGCAACCTTGCCGTCGGCTGGCAGGCGAAGTTCCCCGGACAAGCGCGATAGCAGCACGATGAGGTCGTACACCTCGCTGTGCAGGGCAGCGGTCTTCTCCAGTTCCCTCTTTGCCCCGCTGTAAGCGATGTATCCTCTCTCCAGATCATCGTCCATCAGGGCGCGGGACGACTCCTCGGTCAGCCTGTCGACATGGGAGGTGGAAACACCTTTCTTGCGGGCCGCCGCGGAAGCACGGACCACATGGGCCAAGGATCGGGACATCTCATCACGGGCCAGGGACTTGGCGAACATGATGACCTCATCCACCCGGCGGAACGCCTCGTCCACGGTGGAGCGGTCCTGGTCTATCTCCGCCATCTTCTCGTTCAACGTCTGCGACTCGATGCCGACCTCTCGGCATATGTTCAGCAGCGTCCGGGCCTGCGCCTTTCGGGCCTCCAGGCACGCCTCTCTTGCCCTCTCCACCTCGTCCATCACTCCCTCGGCCAGAGAGTGTGCGCCGTACCAGTCCTTCTTCTCCAGTAGCTCTTGGGCGCGCCGCCTCATGTCCAGCGCCTTGGCCAGATCGGTCCCCGGGGGAACGGAGTCCAAGGCCTTGGCGGCCTTCCGGAACTCGGCCCAGGTGCCAGCGATCAGCGCCGCCTCAAGCTCCAGGTTCAGCGTGGCCAGCCTCGATGATATGCTATCCAGCACGCCCTCCTTGAGGTCCTCTACAAGGTCGTCCAGCTCCTCGGCCTTCTCCTCCACCTCTGCCCCGATGGATATTCCCGCGGAGACCATAAGCTGGCCGTTGAACACCTGTCTGGCGCACCGCTCCTGGACGATGCGGACCATCAGCCTCCTCGCCTTGGCCAAGGTATCGAAGCTATCCCCGAGCCTGCCGGCCAGGGCATCCTCACGGGCCTTGGCGACCAGGCGGCTGGCCTCGGAGGAGACCACGCGCATGCGTCTTGCCTGGAGGAAGGCCTTTCGGGTCTCATTGAGCTCCCTCTCCACCCGGCGGAAGGGAGCGAGGGCGTCGTCCAGCTCGGCCGATGCGTCATCGACCATCTCGACGGCCTCTCTCGCCCGGCCGTAGACCGTTGCCGTTCGGGCCTCCTCTAGCCTGGACACCACCCGCTCCAGATCGAGGGAGGCACGCTTCGCTAGCACCATGCGGGGCCGGAGACCCTCTATTCGCTCGAGGACCACCTCCATCTCGCTCTCCCGCAGTGATTTCTCAGTTCGCCTGAGAAGCTCCAGCGCCTCCTCGCTGTCCCCGCCGGCGTTCGCCTCGGAGACCTTCTTGATGGCCGGGGCGAACCTCGCCACGTTCACTCCGTTCTTTTGGAGCCATGCGTTCCTCTCCTCCTGGGCCGCCACCAGGGCATTGACCGCCTCAGCGAGGATCGGACGAAGGGCCTCCTGCGCCTGGACCAGTGTGCGAAGGGCCTCCTCGATCTTGCCGCGCCCCATCTGGTCCCTGCTGGCGTCCACCAGGACGGTGACGGCGGACATGTCCGCTCCCGGGGCCCCGCTCTCCACCAGCTCCATTATGGATCCCGCCCGGGCCTCGACTATCTTGGAGAACGCCTCCTGCAGGCTCTTGAAGCAGCTTACCGCCTTGGACAGGGAGCCTTCGCGGTCGCCCTCCTCGTGAAGCTTGATGGCCCTGTTCAGAGCCTGTCTGCGAGCCGCCACCGCGATCTTCTCTTTCTCTCCCAGCGCGATAAGGTTGCCGAGCTGCACGAACATCTCGGACATCCGGCGGTCCGCGTACTGCTCCGCGGCCTTCTTGGACTCGACGGCCGCGCTCATGGCCTCCTCCATGCGGCCTTCTCCGAGCTTCTGCCGGGAGCGTTCCACAAGCACCTCTATGGCCTGGTGGTCCTCGCCCTGGTCATCGATCATCGCGGCCACTCCATGGGCGGAGGACAGAACCTCCTCCACCTTTCCGGCCAACAGCTTGCTGGCCGTGCCGATGACCTTCTCGGCGGAGCTCTTTGCCGCGACGAAGTCACGCCTGCCGAAGGCCGCCCTTCCCGAAGAGAGCTCCTTTTCCAAGGCCTCGGTTTCGGCCCCCATTCTGCGGGACAGCTCGACCGCCTGCGCCGCCTCGACTAGCTTGTCCTCTGCCAGCTTGCGGTTCCTGGCGGCCTCTTTGGCCTTCTGTTCTAGCTGCTTGGTGAGCTGAAGCTGTTTTAGGTATTCGCTGCTCAATCCTGGTCCCCGCTGGTCGACGGCGTGCGCCGTCTGTTGCCATTTGCCCGTCGATTCTTAAGCGTTTGGTCCTGAGAATCGGTCTGGATTATTTAGAGAGGTCCACAAAGGCCACCCGCTCCAGGACAAGCTCCTGATACTTGTCATGGGTCACCGCACGAAGCTCCTGCTCGGTGATGCCGAACCGTCTGGCCTTCTCCAACGAAGGCTCCAGGACAGCATCGTCCCTCCTCAGCTCGAGAGCGCACAGAACGGCCCCCACGTCCTCCACATCGAACAGCACCAGCGCCACCCGCTCCGCCCCCGGGCGGAGGCCTACCTTTTTCATCGCCTTTGTTATCTGGCGTTCCCCTGAGGCGTAGAGCAAGGTCTCCATGGCGAGCGTGGAGGAAGCATTGTCTCCCCGTCCGAAGGCCCGAAGGGCGTGCATGGCCGCCGAGCGCAGATGGTCAGCTCCGCATACCATGTCCGCGTCCAGCACCGCACCCTCCCCTCCATCCAAGGAGCGCAGCGCATCGATCAGGCTCTCCGGCTTGGCCACCGGTCCCCTGGCCCCCACGATCTCCACCTTGACCATCCTCGCGTGGATTCCTGCCCGGAGATATGATGTTTGCGTTCTCCGCTCTGGACGACCGGGGCTCGCAGGCAGGTCAGAAATGTTCTAATATAGTGGCCCCGATGGCACGAAGGCGGCGTCCAGCGGGCGCCGCGACGGATGGAATGGTCATGGACAAGGTGGCGGTGAGGTCCCCGGCGACCCTTTCGAACCTAGGCTCGGGATTCGACGTCTTCGGCCTGGCTCTCCGGGAGCCATACGACGTGGTGGAAGCGAGGAGGATATCAGACCGCAAGGTCGTTATCGAGGACATCGAAGGTCCGGGAGCGTCGAGCATCACCACCGACCCTACAAGGAACTCCGCCGGCATCGCCGCCCGAGCGGTCCTGGAGCTCGCCGGTGCCGGGTTCGGGGTGGCACTGAGGATAAAGAAGGGCATCAGGCCCTGCTCCGGCATAGGTTCCTCGGGAGCGTCCGCGGCGGGAGGCGCGTGCGCCGCGAACCTTCTACTGGACAGACCCCTGCGCTCCGAGGAGCTCGTGGTGTGCGCAGCCAGGGCCGAGCAGGCAACCTCCGGCAGCTTCCACGCTGACAATGTCGGAC
>JAKIXL010000013.1 GCA_022709105.1 Thermoplasmatota archaeon
CCGCCCATGCCTACCTCCACAACTGCCTCCTCGACCCCCGAGTCGGCGAAGTGGACGAAGGCCATGGCTGTCGCAAGTTCAAAGAAAGTGGGCCGTTCCTCTGGAAGGCCGGAGCCCTCGACGATCTCCCGGACCTCCTCGATGAGCCGGAGCAGCTCCTTACGGAGTATGCACTGGCCATCGACCCTGATCCGTTCCCGGAAATCGACCAGGTGGGGCGAGGTGTACAGTCCCGTGACGTACCCTGCCTCCTGCAGCACTGATGCCGTCATCGCACTGACCGACCCTTTACCGTTGCTCCCGGCGATGTGCACCGAACGGAACCGGCGATGGGGATCTCCCAGCTTGCCGAGGAGCTTGGATATATTACCGAGGCCGAACTTGATGCCCATGGTCTCTCGGCCGTACAGCCAGGAGAGCGCATCCTCATATTCCACGCCCGCCCATAGCCTCCTTGGCTTAACTATGTTGCTCATGGGCAAGGCTGATAAGATATCCCTCAATGGTCAGCTTCTCCCTTCTCGCCTCCGACCTGATTACCTTCATGAGCCCGGAGCCGTATTGGGCCGCCTTCTTCTCTCTTGATGCGATGAGTTCGCCTCCCAGGGAACGGGCCGCGGACCTCAGGGGGACCTTTCTCACACTCCCCTGGACCTTATCAGAGACCGGCATCGAGGCCGCGATCTTCCTCACCCGCGGATAGAGGAAAGGGCGCTCCACGCACTTGCCGTACCTTGAGGCGATGGCGTCCTCCAATGGGACGGTCCGTTCGAGCAGTTCGACCAGGTCTTCAGACATGGACCTATGGGCATCCTCCGGGGCCATCCCTTGATAGCGGGAGTAACCGCCGAACAGCTCGTCGGCCCCTTGTCCGCTGATCAGCGTACCCTCCTCGGCCCGGGAGGCCACAATATGGAGCGGCAGCTCGAAGGATAGAACGATAGGGCTCGTAATATTGACGTTCCTCAGGAGCTCGCGGCAGGCATCGACCACGTCGTTGGGCGTCATGACCAGGGGCGACCATGGGAGCCCAAGGGATCTGGAGGCCTCCTCGCTCATCAGCATGTCATGTGACCCTTCCAGCCCCACGGTGTATAAGTGGGGAAGGCCATGCCTCCTGGCCAGGAGCGCGAGTAGCCCGCTGTCGAGGCCCCCTGAGAACATGATGGCCACCGGTCCCCTCGCCATTATTCCTTCCATTGCGTCATCAAGGGCTTCCAGGAGAGTGCCGGACATGCGATGGTCCCGTCCTCCGCGTTGGCGGTGGATGACCGGAACCATCTCCATGTTTTTAATACCGGCCTCGACAATTGGCCGAGCGCCATGGACAAGGTGACCCGTATAGGTATTTCGCTCGAACCGGAGCTGCTGAAAGAGTTCGACGACCTTGTGGCGGGTAAGGGATACACCAACCGCTCCGAGGCCATCAGGGACATCATACGGTCCGCGCTCACCGATGAGCGTTGGAAGGACAGCGAGGCCGAGGTCGTGGGCACGATCACCATCGTCTACGATCACACCAGGGGCGCTGTTCAGGACCGCCTCATGGAGATACAGCACGGTCATCATACGAACATCGCCAGCACCATACACATCCACTTGAGCACTGAACAATGCCTCGAGGTGCTGATAGTGTGGGGCAAGGTCAAGGAGGTGCAGCACCTCGCTGACGAGGTGATCGCGGTCAAAGGGGTCAACTTCGGAAAATTGACCATGACCTCGGGGTCCATCGATCGCCATCCTCACGAGCCCCCATATCCTCATCGGCATTACTAGCCAGTCTTCCAAGCGTTCGGACGCGGACAGCTCAAAGGACATATTTTTTATACTCCATGCCCTTTGGTCGAGGGCCATGAGCAGGCTCATCATCTCAGAGAAGAGCGATGCCGCGGCCAGGATCGCTACGATCCTATCAAGGGGCGGCTCCAAGAGGACCAGCGTCAATAAGGTGCCGGTCTTCCAGTTCGAGGACGATGGCGGGCCAGTGCATGTCGTAGGTCTGAGGGGCCACATCATCGAGCTGGACTACCCTCCGGCCATGAACGATTGGAGAGGGGTCGCTCTCGCGGACCTCATCAAGGCTGAACCGGAGAAGCGCATCACCGCTCACAATATCGTATCCACCCTCCGGGACATATCCAAGGACGTCGAGGAAGTGGTCATCGCCACTGACTTCGACCGTGAGGGAGAGCTCATCGGCCTGGAAACGGCCAGGTTATTGGACCTGAGCGGGAAGAGGGTCAGCAGGGCCAGGTTCAGCGCGTTCACCCGGCAGGAGATCGATACCGCTTTCTCGTCCCTCACCGCGCCCGACGAAAGACTGGCCGACTCTGCGGAGTGCCGACAGAAGATCGACCTGGCATGGGGCGCGGTGCTCACCCGGTTCATCTCCCTTGCGTCCAACCAAGGAGGAAGCAACTTCCTGTCTGTGGGCAGGGTGCAGAGCCCCACCCTCGCCCTGGTTGTCGCCAAGCACAATGCCATCGAGGATTTCGTCCCCCAACCCTACTGGAACGTCACCGCACGGTTCGAGAAGGGCACTGAGTTCACAGGGCAGCATGTGAACAATCCCTTCCGTGATGAGTCCAAGGCCGCCGAGGCCCTGGCCTCCTGCAAGGGGCAAGACCGGGGAAAGGTCACCAGGTACGAGAGGAGCGAGAAGGACGAGTATCCCCTGCCGCCGTTCAATACCACCATGATGCTGACGGAGGCCAATAAGCTAGGGTTCACCGCCGCGAGGGCGATGAAGGTCGCTGAGGACCTCTATACAGCAGGGTACATCTCGTACCCCAGGACTGACAATACCGTCTATCCGACCTCTCTGGGCCTTAGGCGCATACTGGAGAAGCTCAAAGAGTCGGAGGACCTTAGGAAGGATGCCGAGGAGCTTCTGCAGCAAGAGCACATACGGCCGTCCAGAGGGAAGGTGCAGACCACCGACCACCCTCCGATCTATCCAACGGAAGGGGCCACCAGCAAGAAGCTGAAGGGCGAGAAATGGGCGATCTATGAGCTTGTCGCCAGAAGGTTCATGGCCACCGTCGCGCCGCCAGCCAAGGCCCAGTTGTCCAGCGCTTCTGTGGACGTCAATGGTGAGACGTTCGATTCCAAGGGATACAAACTGCTATCCCCCGGTTGGAAGAAGTACTATCCCTACTTCAAGGTCAACGAGATCGACCTTCCCGAACTGGTCGTGGGCGAGGAGGTGGTCCTGAAGGACGTTGGGTCTGAAAAGAAGATGACGCAGCCCCCGGCGCGCTATTCTCAAGGCAGTCTCATCCAAGAGATGGAGAGGCTGTCGCTGGGAACAAAATCCACCAGGCATGACATCATTCAAAAGCTGTACGACCGCAAGTACGTGGAAGGGAACGATCTAATACCTACGGCAAGCGGCATCGCGGTAGCCGAGGCATTGAAGAGGCATGCCCAGATAGTAACAGACCCCAAGATGACCGCCCACCTGGAAAAGGACATGGATGATATAGCCACCGGGAAGACCACCTTAGACGAGGTTGTCGTTGAGTCCCAGGACATGCTCTCGGACATCTTGGAGACCATGGAAAGGAACCGCGCGCAGATAGGGGAGGAGATCAGGAAGGCCATCGAGGAGCAGCATTACATGGGCAAATGTCCTGATTGCGGGGCCGACCTCAAGGTCATCAGGGCCAAGTTCGGAAGGCCCTTCGTAGGCTGCTCCAACTATCCAGAGTGCAAGCGCATCTACCAGTACCCGCCGTCTGCCCTGGTCCAGCCGACCGGCGATATCTGCGAGAAGTGCGGCTCACCCATGGTGCGGGTCGTCCGCAGGGGTCAGCCCCCACAGGTACAATGCCTTGACCCTGGGTGCGAGAGCAACCGGGAAAGGACCGTGGCCGGGACCTGCCCGAAGTGCGGCAAGGATCTCAGGGTCCTTTACTCGAGGGCGGGGAAGCGCTTCCTGGGATGCTCCGGATATCCGGAATGCAAGCAGACCTATCCGCTTCCTCAGCTGGGGAAGTTCACCGCCACCGGGGATATGTGCGAACAATGCGGAGCGCCCATATTGCAGATCTGGATGAGGGGACAGTCTTGGAAATCCTGCGCGGATATGGATTGCCCGTCCAAGGGGACCGATAAAAAGGAGAGCAAGAAGAAGGCCGCCCCCAAGAAGGGTCCTAGCGCCAAGACCTCCTCAAAAAAGACGAAGAGCGCTGGCGGTACCACCGGGTCGAAGCCCAAGAAGACGGGGGCTAAGAGGACGGCGGCCAAAAGTTCGGGGAGCCCGAGAGCGGACGCCGAGGCCGGCCCCGAGTGATGTTGGCGGGCCCCTCATCACCTGCCTTTGGTCGTCTGTATCTGAGCACCTCGTCGGAATGGGCCTTCGCCACGTTCTCGGAGCGTTGCTGTAGGACGTGACCGTCAGTCCATCGTGCAACCATTATATCGTTGGCCATGTGAGAACGGGGTCATGAACCGCGAGGTGACCAAAGGGCGCTCGTCAGGCCTAAAGATGTCTGAACACTGGTTATCCGAGGACCTACCATTCCTTGTTCCCGCCGACCCGATCTATGAACATACTATTATCTCGAGAGCATCGGCGTCGATGGGTGGAGAGAGTATCTCGGCAAGGACGGAACGGCGGCCTTCTCTGTCGTGCGGGCTCATCGGACGATCCGCCAAGGGAACGGGGTCGACCCCTGGCCACTGTGCGAGCATCAACGATATGATGTCCGGTGATGCGGACATCGGGGCCGTGATGGGGTCCTGCAGTCTCGGAGCTGAGCTCGGGACGCCGGAGACCTCCGGAGGCCCCGAGGACAAAGCTGGTAGCGCGCGAAAGGACGGTCCTTGCATCGGCGGGACGATGGGGCGTGCGGGGAACAGGTGAGCTGGATGGCCGCGGTTCGATGCCCGATATGCGATAAGAGACTGGTTGCCGCCGACGGGGACATTTTGTCCGGCGCCCTCACCATGCACTTCCACCGCGATCACGGTCTCGTGCTCCCGGACCCAGAACTTATCACCGGAGGCCGTGAGGGCCATGTGTCAAGCCTGGCCGAGCTGAGCGATATCGAAGAGGGTGAGACCCGAGGAGGTTCGCCGGCCTATGGAGGAGCTATGACCCAACGGGGAGGGGCCTTGTACGGTGTGACCGGTCCTCCTCGGTCCATCGCGGGCCGCGGCAGCAAAGGACACTATGTGGATTGCCCCATGTGCGGAATGGAGGTCCAAGGGGAGAACGAGGGCGCTCTCTCCTTGAACCTAAGGGAGCACATGGCGAAGCTTCACGAGCTTCCCGCAGAACGACCTTGATACGTGAGATAGGTTTGGACCGGCCGGTCAATGTTCATGGCCATGCTCGTGGTCATGACCGTGCTCATGGTCATGGTCTCCTTCACAGTGGGAATGCTCGTGCTTCTCCAGGTCCTCTATGGTCAAGTGGGCGCCGGGAAAAGCTAGTTCCCTCAGAAGTATCGGGTCGACGATCTCTTGGATCTTGGACCTCTTCAGCCCGTAGAGCAGCACGTTGACGATCAATTCCATCTCTTCGATCCCATCTTCCAGTTTCCCCTTGGTATGCGGTGCGCCGGACTCGTCGACCACACTAACTGCCAAGAACCCCTTTCCCTTGGTCTCTACGACGCACTTAATATGGCCGATCAGGTCCGCCCCGGAACGGACGCATTCGAGGGCTATCTTGGTCATGATCTCCTCGACCCTGCGCACCAGTTCCTCGGACGGCATATGTTGATGCAGGTGCACGTCCGCCCCCACAGCGTATGCGGCGAAATCGGGCGTGATCATTATATCACCACTGCATCCACGACCTTGTCCACGTTGGTGCCTTCGACGGCAGATATGGGGATTATAGGCTTGGTACGATTTATGTTCCTGAGCGTGGCGGTCATCCTTTCGATCTCCGGGCCGCTCACCCTGTCCATCTTATTGATGAGCACCAGGTCGGCGGTCTCAACCTGCCTGGTCAGCGGGCGTCCCAGAGCCTTGAGGATCACATCGAACCTGGAGGCGTCCACGATCACCGCGGATATGATGCGCCCTATCCCGTTCCCCTGATAGAAATCCATCGCGCTGACGATGGCCGAAGGGTCGGCAACCCCTGTCGGCTCAATTACAAGGAGGTCGGGGGCGATCTCGGTCTCGATGTCCTGCACTGTTTGCAGAAGGTCAGGTCCAAGGGTACAGCATATGCAGCCGCTCGCCAGCTCCTTGATGTTAAGACCGTACTTGCTCATTATCTTGCCATCGATGCCCACTGTCCCGAAGTCGTTGACGATGATAACGACCTTCTTGCCCGTGCGCGCAATGATGCGCTCGATTATTGACAATAACAGAGTGGTCTTGCCCGACCCCAAAAAGCCAGCGACGATAAGCATCTCCATGCGAAGCACCTTGATGCTTAGCGATTCGAAAGACGATATTTAACTATATCCGCAATTCCTGAAGGTCTATCGCACCTTGGTCAGTTGGTACCGCAAACCGACAGGGAACGGCGGGCGGACCTCGAATTCCTCATGGTCTTCAACGCGGATGCCAGAAAAATGACGCTCCAGCTCGTCCCTTTCTCGAGCGATCCTAATATTGCGGCATCTTGAGCACTCCACATACTTCCCCAAAGTACGCTTCCTCCGGACCACCTCGGTATCCAGATCGGCGATGGTGCCGCAGCCGCACAGGGCCTTGTTCATCGATTTCGGACCAAACACAGGCTCTCTCTCCGTCAATGCTTGATCCCATTGGACCGCTCGGCAACCCCATCCCGTCCTTTCGGACGTTTCAATACTTCGATGATCCCATGAGAGCGTCATAGCATTCGCTATTTTTTATCATTTTAAATTATTGTGAATGTGCTAGACCTAGCCCGCGCCATGGCAAAGGGTCCCCCCTTATGGTTCATGGCTCACAACGGGCCCGATAAGGATGAACTGGAATGTAGGTTTAAAGATTTCCTTAACAGGTCATGATGGCGAACGATGACGCAGCGCTATCGCGAACTGCCCAACATGGCACTGAGATCCATTAAGGCCTAGATGATCTTAAAGAGCGGCCTATATGGATCACTGCCCCTCTTCCTTTACCCCCGCAGGGCCTTTGAGCCTGCAGGGGAACACCTCGACATCGACCGGGATGCCTTTTCTGACGCTTTGCGTAACTATGCAGAAATCCTCGAAGAACGAACGGCACCGCTTCAGCTTCTCCACATCGTCCGCCTGAGGGAACATCTTCACCGACATGTGGGTGATCCTGAACTGCCTCTTCTCGTTCCTCTCCATGGTAGTGGTGACCTCGGCACATATCTTGGGGACCTCGGACCTTGACCGCTCCATGCAGTAGACCAGGGAGGCGCATAGGCAGTTGCCTACCGCGGCAGCAAGGAGCTTCCCGGCATTGGGATGTTCTCCCGAGCCGAGGGGAGCGGGCTCATCCGTGATGAGGTCCTCGATCTTGTCGTTGTCGAAGGATATCCTGAACTTATAGTTCTCCACCCTGCACATCTTGGTCTTGAACTCGCCTTCTTTCATCTACGGTCCCTCCATCCTCTTAAGTTGCTGCAGCACCTCGTCCCTTATCTCGGCCGCGGGCCGTTGGGGTACGAGGCGCCGCCCCCGCTCCATCAGCTTGGTGAAGGCCGAGCCCATCGGCCTGCCGCAGCGAGCGCAGAGGGGGGCATCATTGCTGCGGACCGCCACCTCGTAACTGAAGCATTCCGGGCATCGGAAAAGGTACTTCCGTCCACCGAACTTACCCCGCTTGGCGACGGGGACGTTCTCAATGTCCACTATGTCCAAGGCGAAGTCCACCGTGGGAGCGTTGGATATGCTCGTGCCGACACCGAACCCGTCCGCACCCGCCTCTGCTAGAGGCGGGATCGTCTTCTCGTCCAACCCCCCGGACACGAAGATCCTCACGTTCTCGAATCCTCTGAGGTCCAGCTCCCACCTAACCTCGCGGATAAGCTCGGTGAACGAACCGCGGCGGGAGCCGGGCGTGTCCAGCCGGACACCTGCCAGCCCCTTCACCGCACGGCAGGCGGCAATGGCCTCGGTCTTCTCGTCCGAGTAGGTGTCCACCAGCACTATCCTTGGAACGGAGGGGTCGATGACATCGTCAAACGCCTTGAACGCCTCGATGGAGTCGCCCATCATTATTATCAGGGCATGAGGCATGGTGCCCTCCGGCGGCCTGCCTATGGTCTCTGCTCCAAGTAGGGAGGACACAGCGTCGCAGCCGCCTATGAACGAGGATCGATCAAGCATGGGCGATATCGCGGGATGCGTTCTTCGGATGCCGAACGCTATCATTGGGCGGTCCCCTGCAGCGGCCCGGCAGCGAGCAGCCATGGTCGCCACGCCGGTGGAGTGGCACATGAAGCCAAGTATCGGCGTCTCGAAGACACAGTACTCCGTGTACGGCCCCTCTATGGTCATGACCGGAAGCTTGACCCCGCTCTGGGTCCTTGAGGGAAAGATGGTGCCCTCAGGAAGGCCCCAGATGTCAACATCCTTTCCCTCCATAAGGCGGAGGGTCTCCTCTACTCCGGTCAGCACCGCCCATGGCCATTCCCTTGGGAGCTTGGCCACCGTCATCTCGGCAAGCGCCACCTTATCCGCCAGCCCTTTTGCCCTGAGGACCTCCAATGTCCTTACGAAATAGACGTCCGTGGTCCGTCCGCTCATGATCTCCTCGTCGGAAGCGGTGAAGAAGCGTTTGCCTGCTCTCATTTCCATGTCTCTGGCCCCCCGAGATGCTATGAACCTGTTCTCGATCTATGTTTCAGCCAGACCTCAGTCGGCAACGTTGAAGGCTGTGCGGCCTGCGAACTTGGCCTTGCTTCCCAAGCGTTCCTCGATCCTCAGCAGGCGATTGTATTTGGCCGTCCGCTCTCCCCTGGCCGGGGCGCCTGTCTTGATCTGTCCGCAGCCTAGCGCTACCGCGATATCAGCAATGGAGGTGTCCTCAGACTCCCCCGATCGGTGGCTTACCATAACTGCATAGCCGTTCCTATGGGCCAGGGCCGCCGCGTCCATCGCCTCTGAGACCGTCCCGATCTGATTTACCTTCAACAGCAGAGCGTTTCCCGCCTTGGCCTCGAAGCCCTTGCGCAACCGCTCAGGGTTCGTTACGAAGAGGTCGTCGCCTACCAGCTGAAGTTTGCTGCCCATCTTGGCCGTCATGGTTGCCATGGTGGAGAAGTCATCCTCCATCACCGGGTCCTCGAGGCTGATGAGCGGGTAGCGGGCCTTGAGATCGGCGAAGAAGTCCACCAGTTCCCCAGGGGTGAGGTTCTTCCCGTCGACCCCATATGCTCCGTTCTCATAGAACTCCGAGGCCGCAGCGTCCATTGCAAGATAGACATCCTCACCTGGAGAATATCCTGCGGACTCGATGGCCTTCATGATTATGCTCATTGCCTGGTCGGTCGTATCCACCGGAGGGGCGAACCCGCCCTCGTCCCCTATGTTCACCGCTCCCACGCCGTAGGCGTCCTTGAGCTTCTTCTTCAACGAATGATATATCTCGACCCCGGTGCGCAGCGCCTCGGCGAAGGTTGGAGAGCCGGTCGGGGCTATCATGAACTCCTGGATCCGCAGTTTGGACCCAGCATGCTTGCCCCCGTTTAGGATGTTCATCATCGGTACCGGTAGCATATGGCTTCCGGCGCGCAGGTGTTCGTGCAGCGGGACACCTTTGACCATGGCGCCGGCCTTGGCGACCGCAAGAGACACTGCGACCGTTCCATTGGCTCCCAGCTTGGACTTGTTGGGGGTCCCGTCCAGCTCGATCATCAAGCGGTCAGCTCCCCGGAGGTCGGCAACGTCCGTGCCCTCGAGGACGGGAGCGATAAGCTCCCTCACCCCGCGGACGACGTTGGTGACGCCCTTGCCTCCGTATCTCTTACCTCCATCCCTAAGTTCGAGGGCTTCGTAGGAGCCAGTGGATGCACCGGAAGGCGCTATGGCCGTAACCGTGTGCTTGCCTGCCTCTATCTCAGCTTCCACCGTCGGATTGCCCCTGGAATCAAGTACCTCCCTGGCCCAAACACGAGTGATCTTGACCGTCATGATATCCCTTTTTTTCTATCGATGATAGGGGATATGGGCAGGTCTTACTTAATTCGATGAGGTCACCGTGCGATCCTGACCGGAGGGCGTATGTTGCTCTCGACGATCTCCATGTTCCTCTCCAGCAGGGCCATCTCCCTGACGTCGAGAGCCCTGGGGTCCACCGAAATGATCAGCCGTGACTTGTACTCCATTACCACTTCAGTGATGCGGTGGATCATCTTGAGCACCTTATCGAAGCCGTTGTTGACGATGAGGAACTCTATGCCGTCGATCATAACAACGCTGTCGTTGGACTTCTCGATGAACCTGATTATGGTGTCCCCGAGGATGCCGATGTTCGCAGGGTTGACGTATACCTTTCCCAACTGGTTGCTGAGCCATATGATCGGCGTTTCCTCGAGCCCCCATTCCTGGCGTACGATCGCCGGATACTGACGGGTGATGCACAAGCCCTGGATGTTATGGGTCACCTGGTCGGTGAACATCTCGAACGACCTCACCGCCTTCTGCTCTTTCACCACGTAGCTCAGCCCAGGCCGGAGCTCGAACTTCTTGGCCGACCTTGTCGCCTTCTCCTTGCCCTCGAGGGCCTCGTTCCTCTTCTTTCCGAACAACGAGAGCAGCCGCGGCTCCTCCTTTGGCGCAGGAGCGATGGGGGCAGCAGGGGGCCTCTCTTCCAATATCGATTTGAGGCGGTCAGAGAGGTCCTTGTTATTGAACGGCTTGCGGATGTAGCCGGACACGACGTCCTGCAGTCCGAAGATGTCCGTGCCCACGTCGGTGGTCGCAGTGAGCATCATGACCTTGGTCTTGGCGGTGGCGCCTTCCTCCTTCAGTTTGCGCAGGACCGTCCATCCGTCCATGTCCGGCATGTTGATGTCCAGGAGAATTAGGTCTGGATGTTCCGTGGCCGTCCTCTCCAAAGCCTCCTTACCTCCCGAAGCGGTAATGGGCTCGAAGCCGGCCCCCGAGACAAGTTCTGAAACGATGTCCAGGATGGCCGGGTTATCATCGACTATAAGAACCTTCTTAATACCTAATACCTCCTGGACGTGCCAACGTGCCAAAGAGATATGCTTGGTTAAAAACCTATCCTTTCCAGTTAGAATCTCACTGGCCTATGGAGAGGTGGGGTCGGGAGGCTTGGACCTCCACGAAAAATGACCGGGGGAAGTATCACGCCTTCCTGCTTTCCTTGGCCTTCTGGCGAAGGCCTTCGTATCCGCACTTGCGGCAGCGGGTTGCCCTCGGAGCGTTCCGCGCGTCGCACTTCATGCAGATTTTCTTGTTAAGAAGCCTCTGATCAGCTTCCTTGAAACGTGCCATCTAAATCCTCTTTCGTGATGAATATGAAGGTTCTATAAATAAGTTGGCCACTGGCGCGGTCAGTCAGCGCTATCCGCGCGATGCTCGCCGATAAGCACCATGAACGCCAGCAAGGATTCCAATTGGATCCGTTCGTTCGATCCTTCCACCATGCGGAATTCCGTTTCCCCGGTACGATCTATGAGCCTGACCTTTTCATAATCTGGAATGTCCAGATCGAATATGGTGCGGTGGATCTGCTTGATGATGTCCTCCCCCGAAAGACCATAGTTGATCATGATCTCATCAAGACGGTTACGGGCGGCGATGAAATCACCAGATATCGAGGTCTGCAAGAGTTCCTTGACCTCGTCCGGCCTTGCCATCCCTGTTGTGTGGTAGATCAGGTCGACGGTTATCCTCTCTCCGAGAGATGCGGCGACCTGCAGCGAGTTGACCGCCTTGCGCATATCGCCCTGGGATACATGCACCAGGGCGTCAAGGGCCTCATCGGTTATGCCGATCGCTTCAATGGCGGCGATGCGGGCCAGGTTGGAGCGCACATCCTCCGCCCGCAGGGGACGGAACCGGAAGACCGCGCATCTGGACTGGATCGGCTCTATTATCTTTGATGAGTAGTTCACGCTGAGAATGAAACGGCATGTCTTGCTGTACTTCTCCATCGTTCGTCTCAACGCTGCCTGGGCGTCCCCGGTGAGGGCGTCGGCCTCATCCAGAAATATGATCTTGAAGCCTGCCCCGCCGATCGGCGCAGTCCTGGCAAAATCCTTGATCTTGCCCCTTACCACATCGATGCCTCTCTCATCCGAGGCGTTCAGCTCATTGAAATTGCCCCTCCAGTTCTCCCCGAAAAGCTCTCTTGCAAGCGCTATGGCAGAGGTCGTCTTCCCGGTGCCGGCCGGACCAGCAAACATCAAATGGGGCAAGTTCTTGGCCTCGACGTAGGACTGAAGGCGGTCCACGATGTCCTTCTGCCCGACGATCTCCTTCAACGTCTTCGGCCGGTACTTCTCGATCCAAATCTCGTTCATCTAGGCTCGTTCCGACCAAAGGTGGTGAGGTCAATTAAAGGTTTTGACAGAGGGCCGGTTCTTGGCCAGCAATAGCCAGCGAGGATGCCTATTTCTAAGGACGGGCAGGATGCCGTCGCCAATCGCACATGCCTTGGACACAGCGGAAAGAAGGAAATGCTGGAGGACTGAGAGAACTTTCGGACCGCTGATATTTATCACTAGTATTATTTATCAAATCGATTAATACACTCTAGTAGGAGGAAGAGCATGCAATGTCCGAATTGTGGTAAGGAATCGCCACCTGGAGCGAGGTTCTGCGAGAGTTGCGGAGCAGCGCTGTCGGTCGCCGAAAGTCCGCAGGGATCTCAGCAATACGCGCAGGCGCCCCCTCAGCAGGCACCACCATATGGGCAGCCCCAGTACGGGCAGCCTCAGCCGTATGGGCAGCCTCAGCCGTATGGGCAGCCGATGTATGCGCCCGCATTGATGAAGAAAGCCGGGCTAGCGGCGGTGCTGGCGTTCCTGCTGCCGGGGTTGGGGCACATTTACCTGGGTCTCATCACCAAGGGAATACTGTACATCATTCTGACCTTCGTTCTGTGGGTGGTCGGAGTGCTGACCTTCGGCATCGGGTTCATCGTGTATATCATCTTCTGGATCTGGCAGATCTATGACGCCTACAAGCTGGGGAACCAGTACAACTCTGCCGTCCAGCAGACCGGTCGCGCGCCCTGGTGAAATACCTTCCCTTCCTTTTTTTACCAGTTAATTTTTATATATGCTATACGGAGTTCACTTGCCAGGCGGCGATCGCCGCTCTTTGTGGAGGAACCAACGTGTATTGCCAGAACTGCGGGACCGAGCTTCCCGAGAACTCCTCGTTCTGCGCCAATTGCGGTGCGAGACTGGGGGGAGGGCCCGGTGCTTCCGCTTATCCTGCCCCTCTTTACCCAGGACAGCCCTATGGCGTCGGCGCGCTGCCCCAGAAGAACGATGTTATCTCCGTTGTGCTGGCCTTCTTTATCCCAGGGCTCGGCCACATTTATATAGGGAGGATATCGAGAGGAATATTGTTCATGGCCGCCTACTTCGGCCTGAGCATCCTGTCGTTCATCGTAATGTGGTCAGCGATCGGCGGACTGGCCGCCACCAGTGATCCCGACGTCATACTGAACTTGAGCAATGATGTATTGATCGTTTCAGGGACCATAGGCCTTATTGGCTTCATCATCTGGATAGTGAACCTTGTGGACGTATACCAGCTGACAAAGAAGTATAACGAGACCGTCCGCCTCACTGGGCAGCCTCCGTGGTAGGCATTGATCTGTCCTTCCCATACGAAGGACGGGGCCGTCCAGCCATGGTCTGGTGGCTCGGACCGGCCTCGCAATAGTTATTATCATAATCCAATATCCCAGGTCAATATGGCCCTGATAGACCTCAATGAGCTGTTCTATGCCGCTACGCTGCTGTTCTTCATCTTCGACCCTTTCGCCAGCGTCCCGGTGTTCATGGCCATGACCAAAGGGTACTCTGAAGAGGCCTTGGTATCCTGTGCCAACCGAGCGGTGGCAGTGGCCGCGGTGCTCTTCGTCATCTTCGTACTTATCGGGGAGCAGCTCCTCGGTGCTTTCGGAATAACCACAGAGGGCTTCAGAGTGGCCGGAGGGCTCGTCCTATTGTTAATGTCCATGGAGATCATCTTCGGCCTAAGCCTCATTCGTTCGGGCGACCAGAACGTGGCATGGGTAATTATCGCTACCCCGATCCTCACTGGACCGGGAGTCATAGCCACCGCCATCGTCCTCACTACCCAGTCCGACCCCATTACCGTGCTCATGGCGGGAAGCTTCTCGCTTATCACTACCTGGTTCCTGATGCGCAACGCGCACCGTGTGACCAGGCTGGTCGGGACCCAGGTCATTGACATCTTCTCCAAGGTGGTCGGCCTGCTCATCGCGGCCATGGCCATTGAGTACATTTTCAAGGGAGCGACGGGCTGGTTGGCAAACAACTCTGCGGCCATTGCGGGACTCGTGCCGGGCCTGCTTTGACAGGACAATCCTTAATAACGACCGCGACGGTGAGCGCGCCAATGGTCCAGTGCTCCAAGTGCGGGCGGGCCGCGGTGACATATATCCGATATAACGGCAGCCATCTGTGCTCCGCCCACTTCCAGGGGTTCGTAGAAAGGCGGGTGAAGAGAGAGCTCAGGGGACAGGTGGACCTCGATCGCGCCAAGAACATTGCGGTTGCCGTCTCCGGAGGCAAGGACAGCTTGGCCGCTCTGATGCTCCTCCATGACATCCTCTCCCTTCGACGGGACGTCACGCTAACGGCGATCACCGTCGACGAGGGCATCGCCGGCTACCGGCCGGAGGCCCTGGATAAGGCAATAAGACTATCATCGGCGCTTGGCGTGGAACATCGTGTGATATCCTTCAAGGAACACGTCGGAAGTACCATGGATAGCATCAGCGAGCGTCTGGGGCATAGGACGCCTTGCGCCTATTGCGGGGTCTTCAGACGGCAATGCATGAACGAAATGGCCAGGGCGATCGGCGCGGACGTGCTGGCCACCGGGCACAACCTCGATGATGTGGCCCAGGCTATCCTCATGAACTTCACCAGGGGTGACGTGGAGAGGCTTGCCCGCATGGGACCGCATGCCAAGGTCCAGCCCGGGCTCATACCTCGCATCATTCCCTTGCGGTCCTTGCCTGAAAAGGAGGTATATCTGTATGCGATGCTGCGAGGCATAGACTTCTCAGACTCCACCTGTCCTTATTGGGAGGCGGCCCTGCGAAACGAGTATCGGGATATAATTGACGGAATGGAGTCAAGATCGCCGGGCACCAAGCATTCCATTCTGGCGAGCTACGACGCACTGCGGCCGGCCCTGCAGGAGAAATACCCTCAGACCTCATTGCGCCTATGCGGCTGCGGTGAGCCGTCCCCGGGCGGGAAGTGCATGGCCTGCGTGATGAAGGACGAACTGGATATTATTGCCCGGAGCTGAGGCAGAGCGGACGCGGGAACTACGACCTCTCTAATGAGCCAGGATCGAATGGATATAGGACGACGGGTCTGACCATATCTATCGTCCTAGCACGCCTGGCCCTTCGGACCGGGACCGCTTCTTCATCGTAAGCGTCGAGATCCCCATCGTTAGGTCGGCTTCAGATGAGAGAAAGACCCTAGGCCTAACGGACAGAGGCGTGCTCGCGGCGAGCATCGGTCGATCCAGGACTGACCGGCCGTCCCTCGCTCCATGGGAGACCTGCGTGCTCTCCCGCCATTGACGGCCCAAGAAGAACGACGTGGGGCGGTCCGGCCGATCATCGGACGCACCGGCACGGAGGCTATGATATTATAGGGCTTGGGGCTCTGCCCATTGTCAAGGCCGGTCAGTCCTTTGAACAGTGCGCCTGCCAAGGCAGAGGTTCTTGACCAAAAAAAAAGATAAAGGGGGGGGGGGCCAGGAGGCCTCATCAGATCTCAGACAAGGTCGTGATACCTGTAGGCCTCGGTGCCGGCGTTTAGGCAATACTGCACCTTGGTGAAGTCCTTTTTTAGCTCCCAGACATCCTTCTTCACGGACTCCGGGTTCTCCTTCTTCACCACAACACGGTAGATGAGGCGCGCGACATCTTCCATCTCCCCCTTCTCCATGCCGAGGCGGGTAAGCTCCTGGGTGCCCAGTCTCAGGCCGGATGGCTTCACCGCGCTGGTGTCTCCGGGAAGCATGTTCTTGTTCACGATGATATTTGCCCTTTCCAGGTCGAGGGCGCATTGCACCCCTCCCCCGTTCTTGGCCACGTTGACCGCAAGGGTATGGGACTCCGTGAACCCAAGGTGGGGGCATTGGACATCGATGCCCATCTCGTAGAGCGCACTGCCTAAGGCCTTGGCGTTCTTTATTATCTGGCCGGCGTACTGCTTGCCATATATCTCGAACTCCGCCATGGTGACCGCCAAGGCCGCCATCGCGTGCAGATGATGGGACGAGGTCACGCCGGGGAAGGCCGCCTTCTGCAGCTTCGCCTCCATCTCGTCCGTCAGCTTGTCACCTATCAGGATCCCGTGGTTGGGGCCCGGGAAGGTCTTGTGCGTGCTCGCGGAAAGTATGTGCACGCCCTCCCTCAAAGGGTCCTGGAACTTGCCGCCGGCGATAAGTCCGAGCACGTGGGCAGCGTCATACCAAACAGTGCATCCGGCCTCATGCAGAGCGTCCTGGATCTCTTTGATCGGCGTTGGGAACAGGAACACGGACAGACCGAACTGGGCCACCTTGGGCCTCTCTTTGACAAGGAACTTCCTGGTTGCGTCGATGTCGAGGTTCCAGTTCCGGTAGTCCCAAGGATAGTGCACCGGGTTGAGGCCCCTTAGACCGACGGCACCGAACGGGGCGGTGGATATGTGCGCGCCGGATGCCAGTTCAGGGGTCGATATCTTGTCCCCTGGTTTGGTCAAGGCCATCAACACCGCGATGTTGGCCACGGTCCCGGAGATGGGCCGGACGTCCACAAAGTGGGCCTTGAATATCTTCTTGGCCAGCTCAATGCACTTCAGTTCCACCTTGTCGACATAGATGTTGCCCTGGTAGTATCTCTTGCCCGGTAGGCCTTCAGCGTACCGGTCATGGAAGTCAGAGATCATCATTTCCTTGGCCAGAGGGCTCATGAGGTTCTCGGAGGCGATCATGGGGAGGGACTCCTCGAACCATTTGGTATGGGCCTTTACCTGGTCCTTAATCCAGTAAGCATCTTCCTTCATGAATGTTACCATTCAGAGATTAGGCAACAAATAAAAAAAGGTGTTGCATGCGCAAAGATCGGGCAATGGACACTGCTGCGACCAGCGATTGCCTGCATCACCAGCGCCTGGCACATATGACGCTTCCCAGGCCATCTGGGCCTCTGTGGAACGTCCTTATCATAGATCGATAAGAGAATCAAATATATTATTATACGGAATTTTTTTGTGTCCATTATGTCCCAGGTCTACAGCCGTACTGTCAAAGCGATCGGAGATATCGATACGATCTATGATCGTCTATGGGCCGCCCTGAAGTCCAAGGGATTCAACATCATCTCTTCGGAGAAGCCGAACCTCATTGTCGGGGAGAGGGGGTCCTTCAGGCCTACCCGCAAGGCGCACAAGTACCCACACAGTATAGTTGTGGCCTTCCATTTCAGTGACACCGATCCTCACGTATCCTTCTCATATATCATGAGCGATTTCTGGGACTATACCCCGGGAGACCAGGACTATTTCAACTCGGAGATCAATTCGATCATTGCTTCCCTGAACATGAACACCTCGGCCATCGAGATGCGAAGCGCCCGTGATATCGTATCTCAGGCATCCCAGGCCTACATAGGAGAGCTCCGGGGATTGGCCAAGCTGCGTGACGATGGGGTCATATCCGCTGATGAGTTCGAGTACAAGAAGAGAACCTTGATGGGCACCTGAGCGCCCATCATCGGACCGTTCTACGAACGTGCCTCATCCTAGCCGCTTCTTAAGCTCGCCTATCGACGACACTGGAGTGGGATCCACGGCGTTCAGGATGGCAAGGTAGTAGCTCACATGGTCGCCAAGGACTATCCCCCGCATTATGTTCTCCAGCGCCGTTCCTCCAGGCAGATGGGCTACGACCGGGTCCAAGCGGAAGTCCTCGAATATGGAGATCGTCGCCCGTACGATGTCTGCGGTCATTCCGTGGTCCGAACCCGCCGTCAGGAACACCGGGCAGCACCTCGGCCTCCTCGCACCGTCCACCCAGCCCACTATCTGGTTATGGTCCGCTTCCGGCAGCTCTCCATAAAGGCAGAGCATCTTGGAGTTCTCATTGATCTGGGTCTGCCATCGGCGGCCCGCCGGTCGGACGGTCAGGGAAGAATAGATGAAGGGCACGCGGTCATGCAGGCGCGTGGCCAACTGCTTGGCAGGGTTGCCGGCCATATGCGCCTGAGGAGCGCAGGCGCTAAGCTCGTCCCTTATGGAAGGGACCAACGCCCTGAGGTCGGTATCGATCGTTGACATGCCCGCAGCCCCTACCACCGATGCCGCCGCTCCAAGCAGATGACCGAGCGCCGCCCTAGGCTGTAGCCCTGGCGGCACAATGATGTGAGGGCCGCCGTGCTTCTCGCTGAGCCTCTTCAGCTGTCCACCGGATGTGATCGCCACGACAAAGGCGCCCCGGCGCCGGGCTTCCTCGTACATCGCAATTGTTTCCCTGGTGTTCCCCGAGTATGATATGGGCATTACGAGGGTCTCCCGGTCCACCCACCCAGGCAGTGTAACGTCCCTCACCACCGAGGCCATCGCCCTCGAGGATCTCAGAACATGGTCGCACAGAACATCGGCGCCCATGGCCGAACCGCCCAGGCCGCATATGCACAGCTTTTCCCCTCCTCTCTCGATATCCACTTCGACGGACAGGGAGGTCTCCAACTGATCGGCAAGTGCGGCCATCTGTCGCAGCATGCCCGAACCGTCCACCTTGGCCAAGGCATCGACGTCATCCAGCATGACAGGCATCAGCCGCCGATACCGTTTTGCCATATATTATTTGATTGATTCGTCGAACTTTTTTGAGCATCTGGTGAGGCCTTTGTGAGCGGTCGGATGACCAAAAGTAAAGTAGCTACCGGAGAGATAATATACGGTTGCCCATATGGTCTGGGCGAGCATCATGGACAAGATGGTCGAAGCACAGGCCGCCCTGCGTTCGGGTAAGTTCGTGCTTATCTTCGATTCGGACAGCAGGGAGGCGGAGACGGACATGATGATCGCCTCCGAGCATGTGACCTTTGAAAGCATAAGAACTATGAGGAAGGAGGCGGGAGGACTGATCTGCACGACGGTCCCCGCCGATGTCTCCAGGAAGTTGGACCTTCCCTTCATGGCCGAACTGTTCGCGGAGTCGTACGCAAAGCACCCGGTCCTCAAGGGATTGGCGCCCAACGATCTGCCGTACGATACGAAGTCAGCGTTCTCGTTGACCATCAACCATCGCCAAACCTTCACTGGC
>JAKIXL010000140.1 GCA_022709105.1 Thermoplasmatota archaeon
AAGGTCCGCTCATCCTTTTAAATAGCATAAACCGTGCCACCGACCGCCACTCTGGCCATCTCCACCAAGACGGAGCCTGTGTCGGCTACGACATCGTAGACGACGGATTCGTCTTTCAGCCCGAGCTTCGATACGATCAGATCTCTCACCTCGCTCTTGGTCATCGGCGCGTTCCCTCGGACGAACTCGTCGTCCGGCATCCCGATGGAGCAGGACGCATCGTGCCCCTCGTCCTGAACCAGGGCCGCGCACAGTCCTCGGAACACCATTTCCTTGATCTCACCGGACGGCCGGTGACGATGATCTCATTCTCATTCAACAGGTCTTGTCCGACCGTGACCATCACGTCCCTCAGCCCGTACTCTTCAAGCTGGTGGCGAAGCTCCCGCACCCCGTTATCGCGATCGAGGAGGGTGAATACCTTCTCATGCCCCCTCACCTCGCCTGGCACATTGGCATGCCGGCCGTGAGCGCTCATCAGGAACACGTCCTGCCAGGGAATGTTCATTCTGGAGCACAGGTATGCGACGGGGGACGCCCTGCATTTCACATCGACGTCGAACGACGACGAGCGATCGATCTCCTCCAGCAGCTTGCCGGCCCCGACGTAGAACCCTACATCCCCTGAGAAGCGCACCACGATCTCCGAATGCTCGGGATGGGCCTTGATCTTCCCCATGGTCTCATGGGGCCGATACTCCGCGAAGCTGTCCCTGCTGCAGTTCCACCGACTCCAGCATCCTTCGGGTCCGATGACCAGGTCGGCGGTCCTGCAGGCCCCGGCAACCTCCAGCGTCATGCCGCCCGGGCCGCCCATGCCGATGCCGGCCAGGGTGACCCTCCTCTTTCGGGAGGCGTCGGCGCCCGGACCGGCCATGAGCCTCACGCAGGTTCCGGACTCCAGATGGGCCAAGACATCGCTGAACGACCTCCCGCCCTCCTCCGGGAGCCTTCCGATGAGCACGATCTTGGCCCCGGCCCTCCTGGCCGCGAGGACCTTCTCCTCGAACCCCCCCCCTGCCTGGCCGGAGTCTTGGGTGACAATGTACGCGGCATCGATCTGCCTCATCATCCCATAGCTGAGGTCCTCGCAGAACGGCCCATGCATAGAGATCACGCTCCTTCCCTCGAACCCCAGCCTGGCGCAGGCCTCGGCTATGGACGGGAGCGACAGCACCCGGGTATAGATCCTCTCCCGATACCCATTGATGTCCGTGAACCTGGCAAGTTCCTTGCTTCCCGTGGGAACCAGGACTTAGCCGGCGGTCCTCTTCAGGAACTCCACCGTGACGGGCACGTCGGGGACGGATATCGGGGCGCCATCGTGGGAGCCTCTGCCCTCGGGCCTCAGGATGCGGATGTACTCGACGCCTGCGGCCGTGCACGCCTTCCTTATTTCCTGCGACACTATGGCCGCATGGGGATGAGTGGCGTCCACCACGGCATCGAAGTCCTCGCCCCCTATGGGCGAGCGCATCGCCTCCGCGTCCATCCGGCCGCTCGTTGCCTCATCACCGATCGCACGAGACAACGACGATGCGGCCGCCACGAGAGCGGTGGCGGCCAATCGGTCCGGCAAGTGGCGATTCCGAGCATGTGCGCGCTCGACGTCGAGCGCGTAGCGGTGGCTTTCTGCGATCACGATGATGCTCTACCGGACGCGTCTCATTGGTGCATACCGCAAGACATATAGCCATATAACAGTTGGATGATACATCCAAGGAGGAACGTGTCATTGCTCATAACAGTGGCCTCGGTATCCATTTCGGCCATATCCCAGGTCTGCAGATTCGCGGAGAGGATCGGAGAATCGGATCACCTCGACTTCAGGATCCACTATCTAGACGGGAACGGCTCCAGCAGCGATGATATGGAGGACGACATCAGGGAAGCTGACCTGTTGCTGATCGACCTGATGGGACTTCCTAGGGGCACGTTCTCCAAGGTGGTCGCGGCGGCCAAGAGTTGCAATGGCCAAAGACTGTGCCTCGGAGGAATGGCGCCGCCCCTGAACCGCCTAGGGAGCTACGATGCGGCCCGGTTCAAGATGGACGAGGCCATGGACGAGGAGCTCCATAGGATAGGTGAATGCTGGAAGCGGGCGCAATATGAGGACATAGAGTACATTTTCACATCAGTTCTTAGGAACCATCTTGGTCAAGTGCATCTGCCCGAGGTCGCATGCCCTCTCCCCAGGGACGGGGTGTATATCATGGACCCCATCACCCTCGAGGAGTATGATTCGGCTGATGAGTTCTTCCAGGCGCGTCCCGGAGATCCTGGAAGAGGACGGGTCGTCCTCGCATACAGCGGGAACAGCTACCCTACCCGCACCATCAGGGCCGTTCGCATGCTTTTCGAGAGGATGAGCAAATTCGTCGACGTGCTCCCGATTGCCATGAGCAGCTACGATGTGCGGCACATCCCGATCATGAGGTCCCTGATGGGCAGGCCCGACATGATCGTCAATGTCCTGCCATTCCGCTTCATGTCGGGGCCGATGGGGGGCGATATGCTGTCGGCCATGGACCTTCTGCGCGACATCGATGTCACCCACCTGTCCCCATTCTTCCTGACCCGGACGTCCAGGGACCAATGGGCATCGAGCAGGGCAGGCACGAATCCCATGGAGTTCATGCTGAACATATTCCTGCCAGAGCTCGACGGCGCGCTCTGCACCATCCCGATAGGGTTCAACGAGGAGGTATACCAGGTGGACGCATACGGGTTGTCGGTGACAGAGATCGTCCCTCTGGAGGACCGGGTGAACAGGATCGTGGGCAAGGTCAGGAACTACATGGCGCTGAGAACAAAGCCGAACGCCGAGAAGAGGGTGGCCATATTGTCCTACAACTATCCTCCGGGGGAAGGGAACCTGTTCGGAGGGTCCTTCCTCGATGGGCTGGGCTCGCTGTCCTCCATACTGGACATGCTGTCCTCCGAGGGGTATGATGCGGTCAAGATGTCTTCCGATGAGATACTGGACCATTTCCTGAGGCATGGCATGCTCAACGACGGCCAGTGGATATCCCCATCCGATGAGATGCTGACCCACGATGCTCGATCGGTGCATCCTGCTCAGGTATCCAAGGCGTGGGGGGATCCGCCCGGCGACGTCATGGTACGGAACGGGAGATACCTGATCCCCGGGATATTGAACGGGAACGTATTCATTGGGCTTCAGCCGGCCAGGTCGTCCGACTCGGAACGTGCCTTGTCCAGCTATCACGACCCTGACCTCCCCCCTCACCATCAGTACATGGCGATGTACGATTGGATAAGGAACGTTTTCAGGGCCGACGCCATAATACACCTTGGGACGCACGGCACACTGGAGTTCCTCCCGGGAAAGGAATCCGCCCCATCCTCCGAATGTTACCCGGATATGCTGATGGGAGACTCGGTCCACATCTACATGTACTATGTCGGGAACCCATCGGAGGCGATGATCGCGAAGAGGAGGGCCCACGCCTGCCTCCTGAGTTACATGCCGCCACCCTTCGTCAAGAGCGACATATACGGCGACCTTCTGGCTCTGGAGGAGGCGATTGCGGAATATCGGGAGAGCGCCAACATGGACGCCGGCAGGAGCCAGGCGCTCCTGGGCTCGATAATCTCCAAGGCCTCGGAGATGCGGCTTCCCACGGACGTCATGGAGCTGGAGGACGAATTGATGTCTATTCGGGAGTCGTTGATACCCCGGGGCCTGCACACGATCGGGAAAGCGTTCGGAATGGAGGACGCCGAACGCTACGCGATCCAGGCCATGGAGTTCCCCCATGAGGGCGTGGTCCCTCTAGAGCGACTCATCGATCCTGAACGTCATGACATCAATGAGATATGCTCCAGGTACATCTCCGAGAGGCATGTGCCCGATCATCTGAAAGACGATGCCGATGCCATAAGGGCCCTGGAGCACATGCATGACCTGGCCGTGAGGTCATCCAGAACCGAGGAGCTGGACGGCCTCCGGAGGGCATTGGAGGGCAGGTTTATTGATGTGAGGCCAGGCGGGGATGTGATGAAAGACCCCGAGGTCCTGCCCACGGGGTACAATATCGTACAATTCAACCCGGACCGGGTCCCGACGCTGGCCGCATTCGAAAGAGGCAAGCAGGCCGCGGAGGACACCATAATGCGATACAAGGAGGCCACTGGAGCGTACCCGTGTGGCGCGGCCTTGATCCTTTGGGGCCTGGAGACCTCCCGCACCCGAGGGCTGACCATAGGGCAGATATGTTCCTATCTGGGCCTGAGGATGGTGAGGAACTCAGGGGACT
>JAKIXL010000141.1 GCA_022709105.1 Thermoplasmatota archaeon
CACCGCCTGCGCGTCCAGCGCGGTATGGGCCGAGGCCAAGCAGCGCGCATTGTTCCAGGTCGGCAATAAGGTCCCGATCTATGCCGCCTCGCTGTGGGGAGAGTCCCTCCTGAAGACCAGGCTGGAGCAGATCAAGCATCCCAATGTCACATCGCCTGAGGACCCGCCCCGTCCGCTTATCTAACCATCATCGAGGGCGAGGTGGCTGCCTCCCCTCATCGCGATAACTTTTATCCTTCTCTGCCGAAGCTTCCCTATTAGCGCGCGGTCGTTGGTTACCACATACGCGTCCAGCCGCTCGGCGAGCTCGATGACCGCTCTGTCCCCTGATGCCTTAGTGTCCTCGATGGTGTACCTTGATAATAGCCGCAGTGCAGCCGGGGCGTGCTTGCTCGTGGAGCGTTTCAGCTCGCCCACAATGGGCCCGGGCACGAAAACCTGACATTCGCCTAAAAGGGAGCGGAGCTGAGCGTCGATGTTGATCGATCGCTCGAACGGAAGGAGAAGAGCGTTGGTGTCCAATACCACGCGGGGCATGGACGCCTACTGGATTATGCCGTATCCGATGAGCCGCCACTTGCCGGATATGCGCCTGGATATAGCAACGCGCTGGCCCACGTGCGCGCACACTGGTATCTTGAGCGCCACCTCTGATTGGTCCCCACGGGCGCTGGTCACGACGCCCACGGTCGTCGCGGTCCCGATGCTCAGCATCAGGGGCTCATTGGTCTTGATGTTGTCGACCACCAGATCCTCGGCGGCCCCGACCACCCTCTCCAAGAGATGGGTGGTCATCATGAACTTGTGCAGCACCGGAGGCAGCGTTCCAGGCTTACCCACGACTCGGCCGGTCAGGCCGTCCGACTTGGTCAGCGCGGGGTCCAGTTTGGTGCCTATGGCTATAAGGCCACCAGGGCTGGCCTCTTCCAGAGTGGTGTTCCCTGTGTGCAGGGAATGAACTGTCGTGGTGATCCTCTCCCAAGAGGTCTTGCCGCTGATCTCGACCTTTCGGCCGGGAAGCACCTCGATCTCGTCTCCGACCCTTAGCACGCCTTGGGTGAGCGAACCTCCCAGTACCCCTCCTTTCAAGAAGTCTGGCGAGGAGCCGGGGATGTTGATGTCGAAGGACCTTGCCACGTACATCATGGGGGGCTTGTCCTTATCTGGACGGGGGGTCGGTATATACTTCTCGATGGCCTCTATGAGCTTGTCGATGTTGACGTCGTGGTGGGCTGAGACAGGTATGATGGGAGCGTTCTCGGCAATGGTCCCCTTGACGAAGCGTTTGATCTCGCGGTAGTTCTCCAAAGCCTCTTCCTTGGTCACGATGTCTATCTTGTTCTGAACGATGATGATCCTGTCCACGCCGATAATGGACAAGGCCATAAGATGCTCCTTGGTCTGCGGCTGCGGGCAGTGTTCGTTGGCCGCGACCAACAGGAGAGCGCCCTGCATCATGGCCGCACCGGAGAGCATGGTCGCCATCAGCGTCTCGTGGCCCGGAGCGTCCACGAAGGATATGGCCCTCAGGAACTCGGCCTGCTCCCCGCACTCCGGGCAGTGGTCCCTGGTAGTGTACTTGTCGCACTTTGGGCAGCGGTAGAAAGCGGTGTCGGCGTAGCCGAGTCGTATGGAGATGCCTCTCTTGATCTCCTCGGAGTGCCGGTCGGTCCATTCCTCGCTCAACGCCCTGGTCAAGGTCGTCTTGCCGTGGTCCACGTGACCGATCATCCCGATATTGACCTCAGGCTGCCGGCCGACCTTCATTTCTTCTCCTCTTTCTTGGGAAGAAGGTCCTCGACCGATTTGGATCCTACTGAGGAAATGACCATGTTGATCTGGGTGGTGTCCGTGGAAACTGTGTTCCCGCGGACCAGCTTGCGCCGCCTCAATCCCTGCTCATTGGAAGTGAAGCCGATGCTCTTGGAAAGGAGGATGTTCTTTCGCCTTACGCCGGGGAGGTCAGCGCGCATGGGAACGCCGTCCCTGTCGCTCCCGCCAGCGATGGTCAGCTTGTATCCGGGAAGGCTCACGAAGATGCCGTCCACGACATCCCCGATCTTCTTGCCGATAAGGGAGTTAGCGTGATGCCCGGCGACCGCGACCTGGTACGACTTTCCGGTCTTCACATCATTAATGACAGCCTTGAACTCTACCATCTAAACACCTTTTTAGGTAAACGGCTTAATGTAGCTTAGAATAAATAACTTTTCACAGCGCGATTTGTCCCAAGTCGGCCTGCCAGAGACCGTTCGTTAGATCGGTCGATGCTGTTCTGAGAGGATGTCGTTCTGATCCGTTGAGCATGGGTCTCGGACATGGGTCGCCCTGCCTACCTTCCCTTAGAGCAGACCGGTCGGAGCGGCCCGTCCGTCTCCCGCCGCTCCAGCTGACCGGTCCTGGCACCTGCCCATGACGGGCCCTCGCCGAAGGCTCCCCGTCCCCGGCCCTGAGGCCGATGAAAGGGTCGGTCCCGCTAGGGTGAAGGAGCGGGCGGGCCCCGTCCGATCTCGCCGCTCCTTCTTCATCTCGGAATGCTCCTAAGGGGCAAGGGGCCGTATGTGCGTCTGTACGGCGGACACTTTACCCATCAGGGGCCAATGTCCCGATCAACGTGGCCGTTCAGCTTGGCATGGCGGAACATGTGAGGGGGAACGGCCCTTCTTATGCCTGTACAGGCCCTGCAACACCTCGCTGTTTCATCCATCATCGTTTCGTTCAGGTCGGTCTCCCAGCGCGATCTTAATGGCCGCTTGTCCGGTTCAGGGTTTCGGTCACCTCTCCCAAATGATTTCATTAGACGAAGCGTATATGAGACCGATCACATGGGCAATGTTAAGGTCGTCACCACTATGCCCCAGATGGCCGTCGCCATCAGGGAGAAGGTCAGGACGCGGGATATATCGCAGGCCATGAAAGGTATGTTCCAAGAGCTCATGCCGCTGCTTGAGAGAGACGTGCGCTGCGTTGGGCCGCCCTTTGCGTACTACCATTCATGGTCGGACGATGAGATCGATATGGAGATCGGCTTCCCGATCGTCGGAGAAGGCGTCTCAAAGGGAAGGGTCCATCCGTTCCAGCTCCCATCGGTCAAGGCCGCCACTCTCGTGCACGAGGGAGCCTACGACAAGCTTATGGGCTCTTACAACGTCATCATGGAGTGGATGAAGGCCAACGGAAAGAGGCCGGCGGACTTCATGTGGGAGGAGTACCTCAACAGCCCCGAGGAGGTGCCTCCAGAGAAGCTGCTGACCAGACTGATATGGCCCTTCGAGTGAGGTGATGAGGCGTCCGACCATCGGGGCCGGGCCATCCTTTCTCGCTTAGTTCTTTGTACAACCTCTTGACCTCCAAGCTCTATGCGCGAAATGACCGAGAACGTGAGAACAGTACGCATGGTCCGCCGGGCAAGGCCTACGGTGGAAGGTGCCGGGGTCAACCTGGTGAGGGCGTTCCACGCCAAGGAGCTGCCGGACCTGGACCCCTTCTTGATGCTAGATGATTTTCACTCCGATGACCCGGCCGATTACCGAGCAGGGTTTCCCTTCCACCCGCACAGGGGAATGGAGACGGTCACCTATATGGTCAAGGGTTCCACTGAGCATCGTGACAGCATGGGCAATCAAGGGACCACCGGTCCGGGCGAGGTGCAGTGGATGACCGCCGGCAGAGGCATTGTCCACGAGGAGATGCCCCGCGGCGATGACGGCGTGCAGGGCTTTCAGCTTTGGATCAACCTGCCCAGTAGGAGCAAGATGATGCCGCCCCGGTACCAGAACATTGGACGAGAGGCAATACCGGTCACCAAGCCCTCAAACGATGTCGAGGTCAAGGTGATCGCCGGCTCCTTCAACGGAGCGGTGGGGCCGGTGAAGGACCTGGTGGTCCCGATCGAGTACCTGGACGTCCGAATGGAGCCTGGAGGGCGGTTCGAGCATGGGGTGCCCCGGAAACGGTCAGCATTCGCGTATGTGTTCCAGGGAGTGGGCTCCTTCGGTGATGCGAGCGCTGCCGGGCCGGAGAACCTGGTCGTCCTCGGGGACGGGGACGTCGTTCGCGTGAGGGCGTCCGACCAAGGGGTCCGCTTCCTCCTGGTGTCGGGGGAGCCTGTCCGCGAGCCAATGGCCTGGAGAGGACCGGTGGTGATGAACACCGATGCCGAGCTCAGGCAGGCGTTCGAGGAGATCGAGGCC
>JAKIXL010000142.1:0-1550 GCA_022709105.1 Thermoplasmatota archaeon
CCGCCATATCAGCGGACATGGAAGCAAGCTCGGTCAGCGACATGTCGATGATCGAGCCGGTCACTATCGTCATCATCGTCGTCCTCATGGGTATCCTGTTCCGCTCGGTCCTGGGGCAACTGGTTCCCCTGGGAGCAGTGGGGGTCGCGATAGGCATAAGCCAGGCATTGGTCTTCGTTATAGGGTCCACCATTGCGCAGATCAACTACACAGTGACCATCATGCTGTTCGCAGTGCTCATGGGGGTCGGAACGGACTATTCCATCTTCATAGTGACCCGCTACCGGGAGGAAAGGATCAAGGGAGCGTCCAGGGAACAGGCCGTCCACACCTCCGTCACCTGGGCCGGGGAGTCCATAGTCACTTCCGGCGCCACGGTCATCATCGCGTTCCTTGCCATGGCCATCGCCCAGTTCACATTCGTCCAGACAATGGGCCTGCTGCTGGGCATGTCCATCGTGGTCGCCCTGCTCATATCCTTGACGCTCGTCCCCGCGGTACTCATGCTGCTCGGCAACCGCATATTCTGGCCGATGTCGGGGAAGAGGTTCGAGGCCTACTCCAAGAAGCTGTTGGAGAGGAAGAAAGAAGGGAACCACGGCTACTTCCACAGGGCGGCGACGTTCTCGGTGAACCACGCTTGGGCCGTCATCATCATAGCCGCGTTGGTGACAGTTCCTACCACCTACATCTTCGTGACCCAGGAGACCAGCTTTGACTTCATAGGCAGCATGGGCGATGCGGAGAGCATAGACGGCATGAACGCCATGTCCAAGGACTTCGGTGCCGGGCTGATCATGCCCACCAAGGTTGTGATCACCAGCAACACCACGGTCTATCAGAACGGGGCGTTCGACGTTGAGTATCTAGACAGTATAGACCGGTTGACCGAAAGGGCGGCCGAGGACCCGAACGTTCAGAAGGTCACCGGCATTACCCGGCCGTTCGGCGAGCCCATAGATTACCGCAATCTGAGCGCGCTGACTGTCGAGACCAGGACGCAGGTCGAGTCGGCGATGCTTCAGAACCTGGGGAAGGACGGCACAACGGTCCTTATGACCATCGTGCTCAAGGAGGAACCGCAAAAGGCAAGCGCGGTCAACTATATGGCCGACCTGAGGACGGAGCTGGCGGACGTAAAGGCCTCACAGCCTGTGCTGAGCGGCTCTGCCATCCTGGTCGGGGGCTCCACCGCGGCCCTGTACGACATGAGCCTTAGCACCACCGAACAGTTCAACAACATCGAGATCCTGGTGGTCATCGGCATCTTCATCGTGCTTATGGTCGTCCTCGGCTCCATTCTTCTCCCGGCGTTCGCCGTCCTGTCGATCGCCATGAGCATCTCTTGGGCCTTTGCCGCCACCACCTTGCTGTTCGGCACCTGGCTGGGAAAGCCGATCCTGTGGATAATACCCCTCATATTGTTCGTCATGCTGATGGGCATCGGGATGGACTACAACGTGTTCATCCTCACCCGGATCCGCGAAGAGGTGCACAAGGGCAAAGAGATCAAACGGGCGATCGTAGACGCGGTGGATTGGACCGGCGGG
>JAKIXL010000142.1:1630-4166 GCA_022709105.1 Thermoplasmatota archaeon
GCGCCTTCGGCTCCATCATGCTGTCGAGCAACACCATGCTCCAGGAGTTCGGGTTCGCGCTGTTCCTGGCGGTGCTGCTGGATGCCATGGTCGTGAGGACATATATCGTGCCGGCGGCCATCATCATAATGGGAAAATGGGCATGGTGGGCCCCTGGACGGCTACAAAGAGAGGGACGTGCGGAGAAGCTGAAGAAGGGACCATAGTCCGACGAATGGGCAACGGCGGACCTTCCCGCCCCCTTTTAATTTTTTTCATCTCTTTTTTGCGCACATATGGGGTCCGGCAGTGGGCAGACGGACCTTAGACCCAGGGCCCCAGAGGACCGATATGCGGAGCATTATCGATATGATATGAAATATTTATTTATAGGAATATTGCTACCCCTCTGCCGATCCAAGTGGCTTTCAGGGCTTTGTACGTAGATGATGAGCCGGATATGCTGGATGTTGTGAAGGACCTATTGGAGCGGTCTGGCGAGATCTTGGTCGACCAAGCGCTCAATGCGGAGGAGGCCGAAAAGCTCGCCTTGCGGATCGGTTATGATATTATCATCTCCGACCACCAAATGGGCGGGGGGAGCGGCATCGATCTTCTGGATCGACTGCGCTCGAAGGGATGCGATGTCCCGTTCATCCTCTTCACCGGTCTAGAAAGAGGAAGGATCGACATCGACCTTCTGGTCTCGAGAGGAGGCCTCTACCTGCATAAGGGAGGAACTTTCAGCTCCCTGTTCTCGAGCCTCGATCTCTGCGTGAGGGAGGTCTTGCACAGGAACCACTTAAAAATGGGCATAAATGAGAACGAGGGTCCCGGCCGGCGTGCGATGGACGGCCCTTACGAGGGGATGGCGGGGACATCATCATTATCTCGTAGAGGCGAGAATGGCCTTAAGAACGAAGGCGGCTTTCTCTGAGGAGCGCCGGAGGACACTCGGCCGGTAAGCCTTAACGCCTTTCCACGATAGGTCCGGATCACTGAGCAAGGAAGGAAAGCGGGCCTGCCGCTGAGGGCGTCGGGAGAGCATCGCCTGGAATGGGCGGGACGTTGCGATTAGCGCATCGAGCGGTCCGGCACTGCAGCCTGGAGATAGGCATAATGAAGCAACGCTGGAGCGTCGCCGGACCGTATGGGGCACACTCTCGGTCCCTATGGTCCACGAAGCCGAGGCCCTTTCATAATGGCCCTTAGGGGGCCTTTGCATCTCATAGCGGCGAGCTGGGCCTCGGAGGAGGGGAGAAAGACTGATAGGGCCGGCGGACCCTATTCATATCGGAGCACCGCGGCCGGAGACACCTTGCTGGCGCCGCGGGCGGCGGGATAGACGCTCACGAGAGTTGCGAGGAACGTTCCCGCTCCGACGGCGGTTATGTCCAGCCACGGGACCACGAAGTCATAGCCCAGCTCCTTGAAGGCTTCTAGGTATACTGCATATCCGACGGAGATGCCCAGCAGGGAACCGATAATTATTCCAAGGAGGGATATGAACGCGGACTCCAGGGCGAAGTTGGCCACCGTCATTCGCTTCGTGTATCCGATGGCCCGCATCACCCCTATCTCCAGTCGCCGCTCGCGAATGGACCGGATGGTGATTATTCCGAGCCCGGAAATGCCGATGACCAGTCCGAGGCCCAAGAAGGCCCGGAACAGCGTGAACACGCCGTTGATCCGGTCCACTATCTCGTTGGCGGCCGTGGCCACCGGTATGGTGTGCATACCATAGGCCAGGAACTCCCTTTCCAGAAGGGCTGCCTGCCGGTCCGCGTCCAGTCCTTTTTGGACCTTTATTAGGAAGATGCTCGGACGATCGATGCCCATTTCCGCCTCGGTGAAGTCGCGGCTGACGAAGAGGCCGGTGAGGACCGGCTGCTTCATTATCCCGACCACGGTGAAGCTGTGGGGACCGTTCATGGTCGTCAGCGTCAGCACGTCCCCGATCTTCGCACGAGGGGCGCCGGCGAACCGGGCCATCTCGTTGCTGAGCATGCTCCCGTCCACTATGACCAGGCCGGTATCGTCCAGTACGCCTTGCCAGACCTCTTTCTCTGAAGCGAACGTATTCCGGTCCCATTCCGCCAGCCAGTATTCGCCCTGAGTGAACAAGCGGCCGTCGAAGCCGACGACGCTGTACGGCATGCTGTTGAACATCGGGTCCCCGGAGCTGTCGGTCGCGGTCGTCCCCATCATGCCGCTTCCTGTGGCCAGCGGCAGCACGGAGGTGATGTTCCTGCCTTCCATGAACGCCGAGGTGGTGTTGGTCAGTTCCCACAGGTCCCCCTCCAACGGAGTGTTGGGGGCGGTGAAGGCGATTATGTCGTATCCTCCAGAGGTCTCCGCTGCGAGCTTTGGTATGCCGTGATCCAGGACCGCGGTCATGACCGATAAGGTGGTGACAGTAAATATGACCAGACCAAAGATGAAGATGCTGAGCGCTGTGCGGAGCCTGGACCTCAATGGATATGCTATGGCCGTCCTGATCACCGCCCGGTAGCTCTTGCGGGCCCTCAGCGCCTTGGTGAACGACCAGACGATGGCG
>JAKIXL010000143.1 GCA_022709105.1 Thermoplasmatota archaeon
CATACTGATGCTTAGGGAGACCTCGAGAGAGGCCCGCAAGCTTTCCTTGAGGTGATCCTGATGGTCGAGAGAAGGGTCTGCTCCTTCTGTGGAGCGGAGATGGAACCAGGCACTGGCAAGTTGTACGTCAAGAAGGACGGCACCGTTCTGACGTTCGACACCAACAAGTGTTACAAGAACATGATCGAGCTGGGCAGGATACCGAGGACCACGACCTGGACCCGCGCCGCCAAGAGGGAGAAGGAGATCGCCCTTGCCGCTGCCGCGACCAAGGCGGCCCCCGCCGAGCCGGTCGATGAGAAGATCAAGAAGACGACCGCCAGCAAGGCCCGCAAGCGCAGGGCCCCGGCTCCGAAGAAGAAGCTGTCGGAGTGAGCGACATGATGGAGCGCACCTTCGTCATGCTGAAGCCTGATGCGGTCCAGCGCGGCCTCATGGGCGAGATCCTGGGACGCATAGAGGCCAAGGGCCATCGCCCGCTGGCCATCAAGTTCATGCGCATCCCCAAGGAACTGGCGGAGTGCCATTACGCCGAGCACAAGGGCAAGCCGTTCTTCAATGGCCTTATCGAGTACATGACCTCCGGTCCGGTGCTCGTGATGGTCTGGGAGGGCGAGAACGCCATCGCCTCTATGAGGGCGATGATGGGCGCGACAAATCCCCAGAACGCGGCCATGGGCACGATCCGCGGCGACCTTGCGCAGCAGACCGGACGGAACCTGATCCACGGCTCCGACGGTCCGGAATCGGCCAAGCGGGAGATCGAGCTGTTCTTCAACGACTACGAGATCCTCAGCTGGAAGCGCACCTCGGACCCCTGGTTCCTGGAGTAGGCGGATCAAAGGGCCTCGGCCCGCCAACATATTTTTTCTATCATCACCGGCGACCGTGAGGCTGGTTCGCCGCATGAAGCTCGCGGGCGTAGCCGGCCCTCCGCTCCGGACAAGATCTGGCCCTGGAACGGTCCCCGGCCCGGAGGGTTCGACCATCATGGTTATCTATCCCTTCCCCCCTTCCCAGACCCGCTCGGGGCATGGTCTTATGGTATCGGCAGGGCGAAGAGAAGCGGGGTCCGGGGCGGCGGGCGGTCTGAACACGTTGAGCGGGATGAACGCGAGCGCCGCATTGGCATCGCCCAGGACGCTCTGAGGGAGGGCCGAAGATGACGACCAGGCAGCCGATCGTCAGTGTCCTCGGCCACGTGGACCACGGGAAGACCTCATTGCTCGACCGCGTTCGCGGATCGGCCGTGGTGCAGCGGGAGGCCGGCCTCATCACGCAGCACATCGGCGCGACGGAGGTCCCGATCGAGCATATCTACAAGGTCTGCCGGCCGCTCATCGGGAACAAGAGGTTCAACGTTCCCGGGCTCCTGTTCATCGATACCCCCGGCCATCAATCGTTCACCTCGCTGCGCGCCAGGGGCGGTGCGCTCGCCGACCTTGCGGTGCTGGTCATCGACATCAACGAGGGCCTGAAGCCGCAGACCATCGAGTCCATTCAGATCCTTAAGAGGTTCAAGACACCGTTCATCATCGCCATGAACAAGATCGACCTCATCGACGGCTGGGAGACCAAGGAGAACGCGCCGTTCGTTCTGAACTATAGGGACCAGACGGACGAGGCCAAGGCCAATCTTGACGATAGGATGTACAAGATCATCGGCGACCTGTACGAACGCGGCTACTCCGCCGACAGATATGACCGCATCGAGGATTTCACCAAAGCGATCGCCATCGTGCCCATGTCGGCGCGCAACGGTGAAGGCCTTCCGGACCTGCTGCTGGTTCTGATCGGCCTGGCGCAGAGGTTCTTGGAGCAGCGGCTGAAGGCCGAAGAGGGACCGGCGCAGGGAACGATCATCGAGATCAAAGAGGAGAAGGGCCTGGGCCCTACGCTGGACGTGATCATCTTCGCCGGCACGCTGCACAAGGGCGACACGGTCATCCTGGGGACCAAGGGCAGGCCTATAACCACAAAGGTCAAGGCGATCCTCAAGCCCCGGCCGCTGGACGAGATACGCGATCCCAAGGACCGCTTCGAGTCGGTGAAGGAGGTATCAGCCGCCATCGGCGTGAAGCTGATGTGCCAGAACATCGACGGCGTGGTGGCCGGCGGACCACTGAGGGTGGCGACCGGCAACGTCGGCGCGGCCATGGACCAAGTGGTCAATGAGACCAAGGTCAGCATAGAGACCACTGAGGCGGGCGTCTACATCAAGGCCGACGCCATCGGCTCGCTGGAGGCGCTGGCGTTCGAGTGCAAGGCCTTTGAGATACCGATCCGCAAGTATGACACCGGCGCGATCTCGCGCAAGGACATCATCGACACCGCTGCCTACGGAGAGCCGTACCACCGGGTAATACTCGGTTTCAACGTGGACCTGCTGCCGGAGGCGAAGGAAGCGCTTCCCAACTATCCGCTCAAGGTCTTCACCAACGACGTGGTGTACCGCTTGATCGAGGACTACCTCAAGTGGGTGGAGGAGGAGAAGCGCCGCATGGACATCGAGAAGCGGGCGGAGTTCGCCTTCCCCGGTAAGGTCAAGCTGCTCCCCAATTGTGTGTTCCGCGCGTCCAAGCCCGCCATCGTCGGCGTTCGAGTCCTAGCCGGCCGCATCCGGCCGGGGCAGACCCTGCTGAGCACCGAGGGCGCGGACATCGGCAAGATACGCTCCATCCGCTCTGGCGAGGAGACGGTTAAGGAGGCCATCCAGGGGCAGGAGGTGGCTGTGGCCATCGAGGGGCCGACGGTCGGCAGGCAGATCGACGTGGAGGACATCCTCTACGTGGACCTGAGGGAGACCATGGTCAAGGAGATGGCCAAGATGGACCTCAATCCCGACGACCGCATGGTGCTGGAGGAGACCCTCGAGGTCAAGCGCAAGGTGGACAAGTTCTGGGGAATGTGAGCTTCCTCGATCCGCCAAATGATCAGCATCATCTAGGCATCGCTGTTCGATGCTTACGACAAGAACCTGTTTTCTCATTCTATACAATCCAGATGTCCGATTTAACGCCCTTAACAATCGTATAGTTGAAATAACCGGAACGGTTTCCGGACCTAGCTCGAGGTAAAGATGATGCACGCATCCCGGAGCCAAGGCCCGCTCAGAACTGTCGCAAGCAAGACCCCCGTGCCCTTGGCCGGCCTTATGCTCGGCCTGTCGTCAACCGGGAACATGGTGCCCGAGTACCGCTGGTTCTTCGGCCTCTTCGCCTTCGCCATCCTGGCCATACTGGTCGTCAAGTTCACCATTGACACCAAGACCTTGAGGGAGGACTTCAAGAACCCGGCCATCGCCGGCATCGCTTGCACCATGACCATGGCCACATCGGTCCTCTCCACCTATCTCAAGCCTTACTCGAACGAGGCCGCGCTCGGCATGTGGGTCGCATCCATGGTCGTTCACCTGGGCTTCATGTTCCACTTCACCCGATCGTTCATCGTTAGGTTCGACCTCAAAAAGTGCCTGCCCTGCTACTTCGTCGTGTACGTCGGCTTCGCGGTCAACGCCTTCATCGCCCCGGTGTACGGCCACATGATGTTCGGCCAGGCCCTGTTCTGGTTCGGGTTGGCGTCGCTGGCCCTCCTGCTTCCTCCCCTGCTCTACCGCGCAATGGTGGTCAAAGGCATCACGGAGGCCCTGGTCCCCACCCTCATGATCTTCGCCGCTCCGACCAACGTCTGCCTCAACGCCTACCTCAAGGCCTTCGAGCATCCTGAGCCGCTCATGGTCTGGTCGCTCCTTGGTCTTGCGATCGTCCTGTACGCTGGATGCCTGGCATACCTGCCCCGCATCCTTCTACTGAAGAAGTTCCTCCCCGCCTACTCGTCCCTGACCTTCCCTCTGGCCATCAGCGGGATCGCCACCGGGGCCGCTTACCAATATTTCCTGGAGGCGGGCAGCGACCTGGTCATCCTGGCCGTGCTGTGCGTAACCTTCGTGATCCACGTCCTGGTCAGGTACATCCATCACTACCTGTGGAGGCCCTGGTCCGACGCGAGGGCACAGGCTCCCCTGCCGGGCATGGAGCGGAACGAGCTGATGCTGCATGGAGCGGTAGGTCCCCGGAAGGGCCAGGACGCGCCCCCTTTGAAATAAGCTGACCTCGATACACCGTTCAAAATGTCCCGGGGATGAGAGCATGACCGCCGG
>JAKIXL010000144.1 GCA_022709105.1 Thermoplasmatota archaeon
TCATACCGACGCTGGCCGATGAACGACAGAACCCCCCTGGGAAAATGCTTGGAGATCGCTCTAACGGTCGGTCCCAGCTTGTTGGTCTTGCAGCACCATCTGTAGTCCCTTCCAGGAGGTCCGAACACCTTCAGCCCCTCGCTGAACGCCTCGCTAGGCGCCTCCTCCATGATAAGTTCGGTCCCGTGGCGCTCCGCAACCTCGCGTACATGCCGTACCGTTTCCGGGAACTCCAGGCCGGTGTCGATGTAGAACAACGGGAGCTTTCCCCCTGTCCTTTTGCTCAAGAGAAAGGTCGCCAGGGAGTCCTTCCCTCCGGAGAAGGAGACCGCCGCCGGCAGATCATGCTCACGCATAACGCGCTGCATGAACCTGACCGCTTCGTCGACCTTTCGCTCCATCTCTGGCCTGTTGGCCTCCAAGACCTCAGGCCACCCTGCTCTGCCCCTCATGACGGCATCATCTCGAGGGGGCTCGTGCCACCGCACCTTGACGGCCATTCCCTTGCCCCTGGCCGCCATCTCCGCTGAGGACATCCTCGACGATCCTGCGGCGAAAGCTCTTCCCTGCTTGTCAACGATGATGACCTCGTCCCCCGGCATGATGCCGTCGCTGCAGCCGGCAACGCCGGGAGCGAGCAGGTTCGATCCGTCCAATATCGGCCTAAGCGCGCCATCGTCGGCCATGATGGTCCCGCGGACAGCGGTCCTTTGCATGGCCCTCGCCGCAGGCATCCGGGCCAGGAACACCCACCCTCGGCCGAGGTCATATCGAAGCGTTCCGGCGACATTGCCGTCGACGATCACCTCATCCATGCGGTCGAGCCCGGGCGCCTTGTTCATAAGGACGAAGTGGCCCTCTTTGAGCACGGCCTCCCCACATCCGGACCCGAACTGCCGGTCAATGATCTCCCGAGCCAGCCCGACATCGTAGTCCATGGCCGGGCGAGCGTCCCCCGGAGGGGTTATTTCCATCTGCCGGGTCCCCTCGCCGCAGCGCCCGCACCTCTTCAGGTCTAGGATTGGGAGATTGCAAGCATCGCACCATCTCAGAGGGATCCTTCCAAGCCGGACCTGGGACACGTTCGATGTGTAGGCATGGAAGTAATTAACCTTTTTCGAAATACCGCTCAGGGCGGCACCTTCCTTAGCCGAACGAGGTTCAAGACCCGGAACGGCGCCATCCATAAGCTTATTATTATCTGGTTGGAGATTCCTTCATGTCCTCGTGTCGGACGCATCGTAACCCAACAATGCGCTCGAACGGGAAGAAGCCCCGTCCGGCAGCGAGGACACCGGCCCATGCCGTTGCGATCGTTCAAGAGAAGGACCATAAAGGGCATTCCCCCCGTTCCTAAGATGGCCATGAGGGGGATGGGCCTAACTCAGGGGCCCCCATAATGACCAAGACGCTGGTCGGCGGGAGCAGCGAGGCCATCACACGCTCGTGCCGGAGGGAACCCTCCGAAGACCGCTTGCTGAGAAAGGCATCACAGGCATGGGAAGGCAAACAAGCATCCAGTTCCCGGGCGAGCACTGTCGGGCAAGGTCGTCCCAGACAGGTCCCCGTTCTACCCCTCCATGCCCTGGTCCGCTCTGATGTCCCTCGGAGAGCCCGGCATCGAAACGGCATGACCCTTCGGGAGATGGTGGTCCCACAGGGAACGTTGGACCGGGCTGCGTAACGTTGATTCATGTTCATGCCCTTTAGATAGGACATTGTCCGCCGATAGGCCCATATGGTCACTGAAGGCATTGGTCCCCTAGCGACGAACGATGACCGGGCACCAACAACAACCGCCTAACCAGTGGCGAAGGCGGATGGAAGGAAGTTTATACCTAAACTTAATACATGGCGGGAAAAAGAAGATGGCCATCATGAAAGCGACAAAGCGCTCGTTGGATGTATCCTACGCCATACGTGACATCCTTCTGCCAGCCAGGGAGCTGGAGAAGAACGGCGCGGAGATCATTAAGCTCCATATCGGGGACCCCAACAAGTTCGATTTCGAGACGCCCAAGCACGTGCGCGACGCTCTGTGCCGCGCCGTCGAGATAAACGACAACGGGTATGCTGAGTCGGAAGGCTACGTCGAACTGCGTGAGGCCATCCTCAGAAAGGAGAAGAAGAAGAACAACGTGGACGTCGGGATCGACGACTGCGTCATTACCAACGGGGTCACCGAGGCCATCCAAATGATCAGCGCTGCGACGGTGGACATCGGCGACGAGGTGCTAATGCCAGGTCCCGGGTACCCAGCATACAGCGAGTTCACCAAGTTCTTCGGCGGGACGCCGGTGACCTACCGAGCGGACGAGTCCAACGGCTGGCAGCCGGATGTGGACGATATAAGGAAGAAGATCACTCCCAAGACGAAGTTCATCGTGGTGATCAACCCCAACAACCCGACGGGAGCATTGTACTCCGATAAAGTGCTGAAAGACATAACCGATCTTGCGGGGGAGCATGATCTGTTCATCATATCCGACGAGATCTACGATCTCATGACCTTCGACGGGGTGCATCATTCCCCGGCGGCGCTGTCCAAGGATGTGCCGATCATCATGTTCAACGGCTTCTCCAAGGTCGACCTGCTTCCTGGATGGAGGCTCGGCTATACGGTCTTCCGTGATCCCCACGGGAGGCTGGAGGAGATCAAGGAAGGCATGATGCGCCAGCTTCGCCTGCGCATCAGTGCCAACAACCCATGTCAGATGGCGGTCATAGAGGCCCTCAAGGGTCCCAAGGACCATCTGGAGAGGATGAACAGCAAGCTTAAGGTCCGCAGGGACTACACGGTGAAGAGGATCAACTCCATCCCCGGGCTGTCGACCGCAAGCCCCAAGGGCGCGTTCTACATCTTCCCCCGGATCGATTCGAAGCACTGGACCAACGACCAGGACTTCGTGCTCGACATCCTGAACAACTGCCACGTGCTCCTGGTCCCTGGCCATGGGTTCGACGAGGTCTACGGCAAGATGCACTTTCGGGCGGTGTTCCTTCCTCCGGTGGAGACGCTGGCAACGGCCTTTGACGCCATCGAGGACTACATGAACAAGGTGGCCTGAGCCTCAGGCCGTGCGCATGGGAACGACCTTCGTCGGCTCGGTCCTCCAATAGCCTTTGGACAGCCATTGCTCTAGGTCCATGAGAGAAGGATGTATCTTCCGCACGGCCTCGATGTCGGCATCGTAACCGCGCTCGTTCAACCACTTCATCATCAGATAGCGCTCGTTATCGATGCGCTTAAGGTCCTGAAGCGGCCGCTCGCGGAAGAACACCGCCCGGCCGGCAACAACAGAGAACCGCTCCGCCGCCTGAGGCATGGTCAGCGAATCACCGGCGATCTCGATCGTTCGCCCTATCCAATCCTCAGGGTTGTCCAGGATGATGGCGGCCATAAACCCGACGTCCTCGACCGATATCATCTGCAGCCGTTTTCCGGGGTCCAATGCCATGACCAGATTGCCTTCGGATATCATGCGGCGCGCGGTCGGCGCGTTGAAGTTCTCCATAAAGTATACTGGCCTAAGCACGCTGAGCGGAAGTCCGACCCTTTTCATATAGCGCTCATTAGCGGCCTTGCTCTCGAAATGGGGAATCCCGGTCCTTTGGTCCGCGCCGCCCACCGAGCTGTAGAGGAAGTGCTGAACGCCCTCGGCCTCGGCCGCGTCGGCAAGGGTCCGTCCCTGTCTCGTCTCTCCTGTCGGGCCCTCCTCGGTCCAAGTAAGGACGGCGAAGATCCCATAGCATCCGCGCAGAGCGCTGCGCACAGCTTCAGGATCATCAAGGTCGCCCTCCACCAGCTCTGCCCCGAGACCTCTCAGCATCTCCCCGCGCGAGGACCCAGGATCACGGGTAAGGGCCCTGACCTTGAAGCCCGCCTCCAGCAGGTGCCTGGTGGCAGCGCTTCCCTGGCGCCCGGTAGCGCCGGTGACGAAGATGGTCCTATCCTTCATACCAACCACCGGACCCTACCTGGCAATCCAGATTATAAATAGATTATTTTAGCGGCCTCACTCCAGGTTCTTCAGGAGCTTGACCACCGCTTCTACCGCGTCCCGCCCTTTCTCGATGCGGTCCTCGGCCTGCAGGCGGGTCATCCCCGGCCCGGTTATGCCAAGGGATACCGGCTTGTCGTACTGCAGGCTGAGGT